>DASCOW010000343.1:0-10632 GCA_036012205.1 Verrucomicrobiota bacterium | reverse complement strand
GTACCGTTCAGCATGCTTTGCTTTCTCGATTTCCTTGGTTTTATGGTGCGAGAGCTTGGCCACACCGGTGGCCTGCACGAGTAGTGAGCGAATGCGGTCTCGGGTGATCGGATACTGTCCGGCTCCGGAAGTTTGGATTTCGATCGCCAAAAGTTGGGCGTTTTTCGGGTCAAGCAGCTTTTGGCAGTAGGCGGTGATGTTGCCAACCTCGCTGGCGGCGACGGAGGTGTCAAACTTAGCGACGTCGCGACTGTACCTTGGCGGTGGGCGAAACATGCCAGTGCCAAGGTCGTACCGTTTCTCCATAGCACGAAAGATCTCCTCCTACAGGATCAGTCCGTTGTCCTTGGAGCAGTGGCTCAGTGTGTGCAAGGCGTTGGGGTTGGTGCAGTCGGCAGCAGAGGTGAAGGTGCCGCCCTTGTGATCCTGATGCTTCAGCACGGTACGAATCATGCGCTCGGGATGCAGGAGTGGCAGTCCCACCAGGCCAAACGACTGATCCATCTTCATCATCCCGTTCCAGCTGTTGTAGTCCGAGTCGTTGGGGTGGTTCCAGAATCCGTTCGCCTTCTGGTTGGCGTGGAGCCATCGGCGGAACTCGCGAACGTAGGGTGACTTATCGACAGGCTTGTTGGCTCGTTTCAAGTTGATGACATGGGGCGCAATGAAATGACCGCGCAACGAACCGGCACCGTAGGCGTCATAGTTTTGTAGAAGTAATCAAGCTACTCACGGAAGCCCTCGATGCTCATATGGTCAGTCACCTCCTCACTGGTGAAATTGCGGTACGGCAACTCGCAGACGCCCAGCGGGTATTTGGACTTGAAACCGAACCGCTTCAGAAGCGGAGCCGCCTTGACGGAGTAAACGAAAGTACCGAACTGATCCTCAAACCCACCGCTCTCCGGCTGCTGACAGTTTTGGATAAACGTGCAGTACTTGTTGATCGCCTCGCCCGACAAGTCTTCCCCAGCGGCATTGGGGTAATTGTAAATATCCTTCACCCGCCACTCGTTGGCATTGTCTTTCGACTCAACTCCATTTGCCGCACAGAACAAAATGGTTGCGTCCCTTGTTGGCGTTGTTGCGAAAAGTTTAGAGCAGATGTCGAGGTCGCCGTCTCCGTCCACATCACCGACGACTGCCTCGTAGCCACCGAGGTTGGCATCGAGAATGACCTGCTCGGCAAATCCACCCCGCCCGTCCCCCTTCCAAATAAACCAGCGCGGAGGCCGATTACCGGCCACCGATTCCATCTCCACGGTAAAGATGTCGAGATGGCCATCAAAATTGAAATCCGCAACGGCGAGTGTCTGGAAGGCGCCACGAGCATCGTTGTCACCGCGTGGGAGAGGATGCGTTTGCCATGGGCCAAGCCGGGGATTTGGCGGTGCCTCAAGCCAAGCGATGCGCGCGCCCCGGCTTTCACCGTCGGTAATGACGACATCAACCACCCGTTGCCTTCCAGCGTTTGGCCGTGCGCCGGCAGACACACTTGAGCCAGCACCAACACAATCAGCACCTGGCCAAGTGCTCCCCTGAGGCGGATGAAGTGAGCCATTCTTCTCATCAGGCCGGTGTTACTCAAAGAGTGTCTCTTTCCAACTCCGACTGGGCAACCTCGAATGCCACCGCCGAGAGCAATCGCTCGCGGTCGAGTGGCTGAATCTCGTTCACAATCCATTCTCGCATCGCCTGGCCAGGTGCGGTGTCCTGTGGGTGCGAGACAAACGACAGCTCCACACCGAGCGCCTTGGCCAGCCGCCGCGCCATCACTGGCCATACCGCACCGATGTCTCCTGTGACAACCACGCTCCCAGCCAGCCGCGCAAAGCCGGACATCTCCATCCGGAACGGCACCTCAAACAGCTTCGCCTTGGGCTTGCCGCTGTTGATCGCCTCCTGCACCCTCTTGTCGTCCCGCTCGGCCTGCCAGACTTTCTCCAGCACCGGGTCGAGGTCAATCCGCACCAGCGTCTTGCCCTTGAGCGACCACGTCGACTGCCCGTCCCATGCAGCCCACAAGCCGTGGCCAGTATGCGTCTCGAACGGCCCGTCGTGAATCTCCTGTGTCAGCGCCACGGCCGACTCAATGATCACATCAGCCTCCCCAAGCATCCCGGCCAAGCGCTCCGACCGCTCGCTGATCGGGATGCTATCGCCGATGGCCAATCCAACCGCGCCGCCGCCCACAAGCTGCGGTATCGTCACCAACACCGGCAACCCCGCTCGCGCGCCCGCACCGAGCATCGTCCGCTCGTCCGCACCCATGCCAGCCATCGACTCAAAGCTCTCGCCGTGCTCCCTGGCCAGGCGCAGCACCACGGCTGCCATTCGCTCCATGTGTAGACCCATCGGATACCCCAAGTTACCCGCTGCCTTGATGACCGATCTGCCCGGCGCTTGGCGAAGTCGCTCGATGAGCCCCTCATCCAGCGCCATTTCCTCCCGAAGCTTGACCAAGGTCGGCCCGGTCAACTCCGTCAACTCGAACGCGTCGCCGTGCGGTAGCAACGCCTCGTCCACGCCGACCTTGCGTCCGTCCACTCGCTTGACACGATCCAGCACGCCGGCCATCTCATGCGCAATGACGGCCGAGCTGGTGGTCACGCCATCCACAATCCCGGCGCGCATCAACTCGGCCACCAGCGTGGTCACGCCTTCATGAATATTGGGGCCACTGCCAGTGACGACGACGACTTTGCCGCCGCGCTGCTTGGCCTCGACGATCCCGGCGACGGCAGAATCGATCCGCTCCAGCGCAATCGGCGATAGGTTTTCCTCGAGCCGCTCGACGGTGTCCCAGTCGGGTTGTGGGGGTGGCGCTGCAGTTGTCATTTTCGGGGAGGCAAGTCGGGCCAGTTGCCGTTGGACAGATCGCGCAGCACCAGCTTGGCGGGATCGATGACGACGTGCTTGATGCGTTCGCGCCGCCATGTGTAGGTGATGTGCACGAGGCCGTCGTCGGACTGGATCACCGACGGGTAGGAATACTCGCCCGACTGATTCTCCAGCATGAGCGCCGCCTGCCAACGAACACCGTCGCTGCTCAACGACACGTTGAGCATCTGCCTGTCGTACGGCTCCTCCTCGGCAGTATGGTTGTAGACGAGCAACTGCCGGCCGTCGGCCAGTGTGACGGCGTCGGTGCCGGCATCGGGATTTGGCAGGGTCGTCGCAGTCATCGGCCCCCATGTCCGGCCCATGTCACTCGACCATGCTGTGGTGACGCGATCCTCAAGGCTGCGGCAGAGCATTTGCAGTCGGCCGTCAGCATGAGTGAGGACGCTCGGCTGAATGGCGTTAAACTTGGTGCCGTCGTTGATCGGCCCGATGCGCATCCAAGTGCGACCCATGTCACGAGTCAACTCGAGGTGCACCTTCCAGATTTCGCGATCGCCCAAGTCCTGCTCGGTGCTGCTGCCGGCGAGGATGTCGCCGTTGGGCAACTGGATCGGCTTGTTTTTGATTGGCCCGAGAATGTCCTCCGGCAACCGCCTTGGCTGCCCCCACGTCCGGCCGCCATCGTGCGAGGTCATCATTTCGCCCCACCAGACCGGTTCATCTGGACCGATTTTGTAAAAGAGCATCAGCGGCCCGGTGCTTGGCTGGAACAGGACCGGGTTCCAGCAGGCATATCGCTTGGCCGCATGCTGAATGCCGTTGGCCACCTCTTTCGGACCGCTCCAGCCTTTGCCGTTATGCCAACTGAGCCATATGCTGACGTCGACATTCGACTCCCGCGAACCGCCGAACCACGCCGCCACAAGTCCGCGCCGGGTCTGCGCGATCGTCGAGGCATGGCACGACTTGAACAGCGCGTTTTTGAAAATGAACTCCTCCCTCACCACACCCGGTTGCGCTATCAATCCAGCCTGCTTGGGCTTGCGGACGGCCCGGGCGGCCTTGGCCTTGGCCGGGTACGCGCGAGCCTGACCGTGCGGCAGATGATAGAAAAAACCGTCCTCCGCGCCGAGCAGCAGGTCCGGCTTGCCATCGCCGTCCCAGTCCGCAACGCACGGGCTGGTGCTGTGCGATGCCAACTGCCGTTGACCAAGCGGCCCCACGCGCTTGAGGACAATGTTGCCGTCGCGGGTTTCGCAGTTGCGCCACCAGTCGGCGTTGACGGAATCGACCAGCACATCGAGCCGCCCATCGCCGTCCCAATCGGCGACCGCAATCTTTCGTCGACCACTGCTGCCTGCGGTGCCGGGATTCAACTGAATCGGCCGGTTGTCCTCGTCCACGAATATGCGGCGAGGCGGCAACAACTCAAGTTTTCCGTCGGTACGCTGCCGCTTGAACAACGCAAGGTAGCCCTCATGATCGAGCATCACCAAGTCGTTCAGCCCGTCGCCGGTAAAGTCCACCGCCACCGGCGTCGTGCGCCATTGGGTAACGAGTTGGTCGCCCCTTGGATTCCACCAAAACCACTTTGGCTTGGGCGCCGTGCTTGGCCAAGCGATCTCGACCGGTCGGGCAGCAGCCAGGCGCGGCTTCGTGCGGCTGCCAGTGTTGCGATACCACAGCACCTCGCCCCAGATCGAGTTCACCAGCAAGTCGGGTAATCCGTCGTGATCCCAATCCGCCACGGACAGTGTCGTATAACCCCACTTCGCCTCGCACGGTCCCTGGATGCTACCGTTCTCACCGGCTTGAATGCGGATGACCCGGCCATCAGCCTTCAGCCTCTGACCCGCCGCCCAGCGCGGCTTGGCCCCGCCACTGAGGTTCTCAAAAAAACCGATGTAACCGGCGGTGTTGCCGCTCACGATGTCATCGTCACCGTCGCCGTCCCAGTCCACCGCCACCGGCGTGGAGAGAGCACCGAACTTCACGCCAGCCGCCTGCTGCCGAAAAAAACGCGGCGCGACAAAAACCGGAGCGCCACCAGCCAGACGGCCAGTATGCTCGACAAACGCCACGCGGCCGTCCTCCTGTCCAACGATCAGATCCACGTCGCCGTCGCCATCCCAATCGATCGCGGCCGGCACGATCATTTGCAGGTCCATTATCAGCTCGCCGCCGTTTACCTGCCGGAGCTGTTGGCCGGCAAGGTAGCGGGGCTGCGTCCGTGAACCGGCGTTTTCAAAGTACGTCAGTCCGTCGAGAAACTCGCCACAGATAAGATCCAGATCGCCATCGCCATCGAAGTCCGCAAAGCTCGGAGTGGGCAATCCGTAAACATCGACCGCCATGCCACCCGCCTCGACAAACTGCTTGGTCGCGTAAACCGGCCTGGCATTCGAGCCAGTGTTGCGCAACCAGTAAACATAACCGTGCAACGGGCCGTTGAGCCACTCGCCCCTCGCATTGTAGGCATTGTCCCAGCCGTACTCGGTCCAGTCGCCCACGCCGACAACGAGGTCGATCAGGCCATCCCCATCGTAATCCAAGAGGCTCCACTGGTTATTGCGAACGTTGTTCGAGTGAATGTTCTCCCTTGGGAACATCGACACCGACTCGACAAACCCCTTTTTGCGGAAACCCCCAAACTCACGACCTGGGATCAGTATCCGATCCCTGCCGCCAACGCGGGAGACGCTGATGCTGCGATGCCCTTTGCCCAGCCGCACCCCCGGCTTGAACACCGGCATCACGCCGCCGCCGGGATTCTCGAAAAAGTAGGTGCCATTGGACGGCAGATCCGGGCAGGACACCAGCAAATCGAGATCGCCGTCGCCATCATAATCCATCGGCATGGGCCAAGCCCAAAGCCCAACTGCCAAGTCCACGTCCAAGCCGGGGTTGCCGTAATGGAGCTGCTGCAACCCCGTGGCCGCCTGGCCAAGCGCACTGCCGCCAGCCAACAAAAACACACCAACCAGGCCGGCCTTCACAATAAAAAGCTTAATAGATTTGAGTTCAACCATCTGTTGTGCCAGAGAGATACGACAATCCCCAACTCGAGCCAAATAAACCCGATGATGGCGAGAGTTTGTGCTGGAGTTCGCTCCAGAAATAAACAGCGAACGAACAATGTGTCGCTACAATGGCATTCGAGTCAAGCGTAACACACTGCGCTTGGCCAAGTGGCAGGCGGAGAAAATCTTCCTTCGATTGCTGCGTTGACGGCTGGTTTGACAGACAAGCTGACTTGTTGCACAAACACCGCATGCCAAATCCTTGGACAGGAAAAGGGAATCCGTATTCGCGGCAGGAAGTTCGCGATCGCTTGCAGGCCACGCTGGATCGCGGTGAAGCCATCATCGCGGCGGGAGCCGGGACCGGAATCAGTGCCAAGTTTATCGAGCGCGGCGGCGCGGATCTGCTGATCATATACAACTCCGGACGCTTTCGCATGGCTGGCCACGGCTCCACCGCCGGGTTAATGGCCTACGGCGATGCCAACGCGGTTGCGATGGAAATTGGGGAACACGAAGTCCTGCCCGTGGTGGAGGAGATACCGGTCATTTGCGGTGTCCACGCCTCGGATCCCCGGAGGCGCATGTGGCATTGGCTGCTTCAGGTGAAGGAGATGGGCTTCTCCGGGGTCAATAATTTTCCGACACACTGCATTGTTGACGGGCATTTCAGGCAGGTGCTTGAGGAAACCGGAATGAGCTTCCAAAAAGAAGTGGAGATGGTTGCCCTGGCTCACAAGATGGATTTGTTCAGCATCGTCTACGTCGCCACGGCGGACGAGGCCAAGGCCATGGCGGAGGCTGGCGCCGATGCGATCATCTCCCATGTAGGCACAACCATCGGGGGATCGATCGGGGTCACGGGAGCTGTTTGCTCAATGGAGGATGCGGCCGCCCGCTGTCAGTCAATTTTCGACGGCGCTGCGCAGGTGCGGGATGACCTTTTCCTGCTGTCGCACGGGGGGCCGATCTGCACGCCGGAGGATGCCTCAGCCGTCAACGAAGCCACTGATGCCGTCGGGTTTGTGGGTGCATCCAGCCTGGAGCGCCTTGCGGTGGAAGATTCGCTGACTGAACTGACCCGGCGCTTCAAGAAGATACCGGTCAACCGCAGACCAGCGGACGGGTAACGAAAAAAACATCATGACTACAATCGCAGTCCTCGGCACGCTGGATACCAAGGGCGAAGAGCACGCATTTGTGGCGAATTTAATCCGGCAACGGGGCCACACGCCGTTGCTCATGGATGTCGGCACGCTCAAGCCCCCGACCGTGACGCCCGACATGACTCGGGATGACATCACCCGAGCCGCTAAAATTGCCCTGGAGACAGGCGACCGAGGCAAGGCGGTCGCCGTAATGGCCAGATGCGCGGCAGTGGTATGTGCACAATTGGAGGCAGAAAACAAAATCGACGGTATCATCTCCCTTGGCGGAGGCGGCGGCACCTCAATCGGCACGGCGGCCATGCGAGCCCTGCCGGTGGGCTTCCCGAAGTTGATGGTTTCAACCCTGGCGGCCAGCGAGCACGCGCCGGTCTACATGGGAGTAAAGGATGTGTCGATGATGCCGAGCATCGTGGACATCTCCGGCCTCAACAGCATTTCACGGGAGATTTTTGCCAACGCTGCCGGTGCAATATGCGGCATGGTGGAAACCTCCCCGCCAAAAGAGCAGGTCAAACCTCTCATCGTTGCCAGCATGTTCGGCAACACCACCGAATGTGTCGGCTTGGCCAAGGCCACCCTGGAAAACGCAGGGTACGAGGTGCTCGTCTTCCATGCCACCGGCACCGGGGGACGCACGATGGAATCCCTCATCGAAACAGGTAAAGTGTCCGGCGTCCTCGACATCACCACCACCGAGTGGGCCGATGAACATGTGGGCGGCATCCTCGGTGCCGGACCGACACGTCTCGAGGCTGCGGCGCGGCACGGCGTGCCGGCAATCGTCACTCCGGGCTGCCTGGACATGGTCAACTTCGGCGCGCGCGACTCGATACCGGAACAATTTGCCGGCCGAATCTTTTACGAGCACAACGCACAGGCAACACTCATGCGAACGACACCGGATGAGTGCTCCTCGCTGGGCCGAATTCTGGCGGAGAAGATCAACCTCTCCGCCGGCCCGGTCACTGTGCTGCTGCCGCGAAAAGCCTTCAGTGTCATCAGCGCAGAAGGGCAGCCGTTTCACGATCCGGCAGCCGATGATGCCCTCTTCGCCGCACTCAGGGAGAAGTTGCGCGCCGACATCGATGTCGTCGAACTGGACTGCGCAATCAACGATGCGGAATTCGCCGAAGCCTGCGCACAGGCCCTGCTGAAAAACATCAGCAACGGGGGGCAAACCATCAACCGCTTGACGGAGCGGACCTGATCGATTTCCAGGGCTCCTCCTGGCTTCGATCCACCGTCATCGGGCCGTCACTGTCCGCCGGGGTGAGGATGGCCAGAAACTCCAACGTGTCCTCCCCGGCATTGAAGGTGGCATGCACCAGCGCCTTGGGAATATGAACCGAATCGCCCGTCTTGAGAATGCGCTTCTCCGTCTCGACCCACTGTTCCGCCGTGCCGGACAACACATACAGGATCTCCTCCATCTCTGGGTGATTGTGGAAGTCGTGGAATGCACCCAGGGGAAACTTGGCGCGAACGAAATTGAACTTGTCGGTGTTGACCAAGCCGGGCTTGCAGTACCAATAATGCGTCTTAGGGGGGGCCGCCTCTATTTCCGCCTGAGCCTCAGTGATGAAGCGTCCCGTGTTTTTATTCTCATAAGCCATGTTATTTGCTGGAAGCCCAACGGGCAGCATTGATCAACAGGGCCTTGAACGCTGGCAGCGAGTGACTGGCCTCATCGTGGCCCAGAGTAATGCAGGCAATTCGGGCCTTGGGATGCTTGACCGTCCACACGATGGGAAAAGTCTTGCCGCTGTGCGGGCTTTTGGCCCGTGCCAACACCTCCACGCCGGCACCCTGCGGGTCGATTTTGTGATGATACAACTCATCCCGTATGGCGAAAACCTGCGGCACCCCGGCGGTCACCGGATGATCCCCTCTAGTGAGTTCCACCCGGAAACTCCCGTACTTGTCATGCCCCCGCGAACCACCGCTGACCAAGACCCGGTTATACTCCGGCCAGTCCTTCCAGTTATACCAAAGAGCCGGATGCACAAGCACCAAGCCGCCTCCGCGGCGGGCGAACTCAAAAACGGCCTCCCGTGTTTTGACATCCGGAATCGGCTTGTTGTTGGTGAGCAACAGAACATCGATTTGCTTGAGTGCCGAGGCGATATCGATGGCCCGGTCGGTGTAATGCACGGAAAGGCCAGCGCCGCCCAGAGTAGCCACATCCGCCCGGTTGAACCAGCGGTCAAAATCGTGTGACTGACCGCCCCCGACAATAAGCACACGGGGGCCGTTGCCCCACGTGAAAGCGCGTGCTGATTCCGCGTGAACAGAAATAGTTGCCAAAATGACAAGAGAAAGTAGAGCGACAAGTTTCTTACTCATGAGCTTAATTGGGAGCCTAAATGAAAATCAGGCGTGTGCGGGATTATGCCTCGCCGCCCCTTCAACTTAAAGCACAATAATAAGTTATTGCGACGTCACTAGGCAAAGCGAGATGTGAGGCGTGCGCTTCCCCAGCGCACCAGGCAATTGCCTCTGCCATACAGTTTGACCTAGGCGAACAACTTAGTCACCGCCTTGGCCTTGACCAACTCGCGCGGCTGGTTGAGATGGTTGTACACGACCGTCTCGGGATCAATCCCAAATGCGTGGTAGATCGTGGCCAGCAATTCACCCGGATGTACTGGGCCCTCCACCGGCGCCGAAGCGGTGTGGTCCGATTTGCCGTGCACGTAGCCACGCTTGATGCCCCCACCGGCGATACAGGCGGTATAGCAGTACGGCCAGTGGTCGCGCCCGCTGGCATCGTTGCTGTTGCCAGACGTGCTGACCCCTTTATTCGGACTGCGGCCGAACTCCCCCACTGCGATGACCATTGTCTCGTCAAGCATACCGCGTTGGTCAAGGTCGGTGATCAGTCCGGAGAGGCCGCCGTCGAGCATCGGGGCAGACTGCTCCTTCATGCGCTTGGGCAGGCCAACGTGCACATCCCACGAGTGGTTGTCGGAGTTGGCCACCTTCGGCCAGACCACCTCGACTACCCGGGTGCCGGCCTCCACCAAGCGGCGGGCCAATAGGCAACTTTGTCCAAAAGTGTTGCGACCGTACAGGTCACGGGTGGTTTCCGATTCCTGATCCAGATCAAACGCGTTTCGTGCGCGGCCGGAGGCGACGAGATTCAGTGCCCGCTCGTAATAGTCGTCCAGCTTGAGATCAGCCACGGCCTTATCAATGTCGGGTGAGGCGTCGCTGATGGCATCACGCAAGCGGGCGCGTCGGCGCAAGCGCAACTCGAATACGTCGGGACGCATTTGCAGGTCGTCCGTCTTGATTTTGTCCATCTTGTTCATGTCCATGTCGCCTCCGTCCGGATAGAGGTAGTAAGGATCGAACGACTTGCCAAGGAAACCGGCGGTTCCGCCCTTGCCAACCACATTGCTCTCCTGCAACGGTCGAGGCAGCATGACGAATGGCAGCATTGGCTCGCTCGGCGGCTTAAGTCGGATGATCTGGGAGCCGAAGTTCGGAAAATCTTTCGGGCTAGGGGGCTCGAGTTGGCCGGATGGGCTTACCTTGTCGGTTGTGTAGCCGGTCATCATCTGGTAGATGGCTGCCGTGTGGTTGAACAGGCCGTTGGG
>DASCOW010000342.1:0-1271 GCA_036012205.1 Verrucomicrobiota bacterium | reverse complement strand
GAGAGCGAGCCAACTTTCGTTTACCGCATCGGCGCCGACGTGACCGACGACAGCGGCGAGACGCGCAGTGACACCACGAATGTGCCGGTCGGCTACACCACCCTGCAGGCGACGATGACGGCCGACGCGTGGCAGACGGCGGCCAAGCCGGCGGCGTTCAGCATCACGACCCAGTCACTCGCCGGCGTGCCCGAGTCGGCCAAGGGCACGTTGACCGTCCACGCGCTCGAGCAACCGGCAACGGTCAAGCGCGCAAGTCAGATCCGCACAGCCAAGCCGGGGGTCGATGGCGCCAACCCGGAGACGTGGTCGCTTGGCCAAGCAGTCTCCACGCACGACGTCGAGACCGACGCCAAAGGCTTGGCCAAGGTCGAGTCGAAGCTGCCGGTCGGCGTATATCGCGCGGTGTTCGAGACTACGGATCGACTCGGCAAAACGGTTAAGGCGATTCACTCGCTGCAGGTACTCGACCCGGCGGCCAAGCGCTTGGCCATTCGCCTGCCGCAGTTGGTGGCAGTCGAGCAAAACAGCCTCGAGCCGGGAGAGACATTTCGGCTGCTTTGGGGAACAGGCTACGACACGGGCCGCGCCTTTATCGAAGTCGAGCATCGGCACAAGATCACGCAGCGGTTCTGGACAAAACCCGCCCTCACCCAACGACTGCTCGAGGTTCCGGTCACTGAGGAGATGCGTGGCGGGTTCACCGTGCACGTGACGCAGGTTCGCGAGAACCGAATGCTGCAACGCACACACCATGTCGATGTGCCGTGGTCGAACATGAAACTCAACGTGAAGTGGGAGCGCTTCGTCTCCAAGCTCCGTCCGGGACAGGAGGAAACTTGGACGGCGACGATCACCGGCCCCGATGCCGAGCACGCGGTCGCCGAGATGGTGGCCACGCTTTACGACGCCTCGCTCGACGCCTTTGCCCCACACCACTGGCAGCGGCAGTTCAGCATCTATCGCCGCGACTACACAACCGCCCAGTTCAGTTTCGCCAACAACGGCACGAGCCTCCACAGCCTGCTCGGCGGTTGGAAACGCAAAACAGTCAACATACCATCGTATGTCTACCGGGCATTCCCCACCGAGATCACTCGGTGGTACTCCAATCGAATACGTGCCAGAGGTCGTCGATTGGGAATGGAAATGAATCGGAGTAATGCCTTCTTCAGCGCCCCTGGCAGCCCGGTTGCTGAAGCCGATTCTGCAATGGAGTCCGCTGTTCAAGTCCAGAAGAGAGCTTCTTTTGGGGCGCTTGAAGATGGTGC
>DASCOW010000341.1:0-22067 GCA_036012205.1 Verrucomicrobiota bacterium | reverse complement strand
AACAGCGGCTTGGGCAAGGCCAAGGCGTTCGGGCTGCTGGCGGTTTTCGCCGCGATGGCTCCAATGGGCACGCTGCTGAGCGGTGTCGATGTGATCGGCCAATACCACCGCGAAAGCCTCGCGGTCGTCATCGGCATATTCCTGCACGTCTCGACGACGATCCTCTTCGAGAGCAGCGAAGGCCATCGCTTCAACGCCTACAAAATGATGGCCATCGCCGCTGGCTTGGCCTTGTCGGCAGCTGGCATGCTGCTGACCGGAGGAGGAAGTATGGTAATATTAGGAACAATACTTACGTTTGTTGGAGCTATTGGCGGATTTATCACCGGCATTATGCTGTTAATCGCTAACTTCAAGAAGAATGTAGGCTGGGGAGTTGCCAGTCTACTTTTAGGCATTCCACTGCTTGTTTTTGCAATTATGCACTTCAGTGAGGTTAAAAAGCCATTTCTACTTTATATAGCCTTCACAGCAATGATAATTGTGGGATTTATGCTTTCGGCTGCTGGAGCCATATCAGGATAAGAAGGATTCGACCCAAATTCACTTCAGTAACCTTGATTTTTTTCATCTGAAATTGAAAGGCGGCCCAACGGCCGCCTTTTTTCTTTCCCGCTGGCGTCAGTAATCCTCCCTCGCTAACGTCCGCCCGTGGACACGCGTGAGGCATTGGTGGTTTTGAATCTGCTCGAGGGGATCGGGCCGGTTCGCGTGCGGCAGTTGCTCGAGTGCTTCGGCGCCGCCGCCAAGGTGCTGCAGGCGAACCGCTCAGCGCTGGTGCGAGTCAAGGGCATTGGCGACGACTTGGCCGACCCACTGACGCCCGCGCTTACGGCTTTGGCTTGCGGGCGACGCGCGGTTTCGACGTGCGGAACAATTCCATCTGTCGCTCCCGCAGCATCCCGTGCGCCTTGAGCACGCGGATCAACTGCAGCACATCTGAGCGCTGATAGTTTCGGTTTTTCTCCACCCCATCGATCAGGGCGGAGAGGATCGCCGGAAACTCAATCACCCCGTCGACTCCCTTGCTGCGAAGCATCTCAATGCTTTCTCGCCTCAGTTTTTTCGAGAACGGCAGCGACGGCACGACGAGTATTTTTTGAAAGGCAGCGTCGGTGCCGAACACACCCTCTGCTGCCTTTGTGGCTGTCGGTTGTGCGAAGCGAAAAATCTCCGGCGAGTTGGCCATTACTGCTGGGCTGAATGTTTCCGTGTGCCAACCTTTCACGGCGAACACAGCGCGGCGAACGTGCCTCAAGTCGCTCGGCTTCAACTCGAACGGCAGTGCGGTTTTCGACTCGATCGCAGCCGGGTGGGTGGCAAAAAAATCGATGTGCGAGTCGTGCCGGCGAGACGGCGCAACAAACTTGCGCCCCTGCTGCACTAGAAAGCCGTTGCCCTCGAGGAACTCACGAACGATCGTTTCACTGATGGCGGACATTATTTCAACGCGGTTTTGATGATTGCTTTCGGCACGTCAATTCCGAACTCCACTTGGCCGATTTTTCTGGCCAGCACGAACTTGACCTCGCCGTCGCTGACTTTTTTGTCGAGCTTCATCGCAGTGAATACCTTGGCCAGTTGCGGCTTGGCCAAGCGCACCGTGGTCGGCAGGCCTGCTTTCGTAAATAGAGCCTCGATGCGGTCGACTTCCGTCTGGTCAAGGTCGAGTATGTCCCGCGAGATTTTCGCCGCTGCCATCTGGCCGATCGAGATTGCTTCGCCGTGCAAGTATTTTCCGTAACGCGAGATTGCCTCGAGTGCGTGGCCGATGGTGTGGCCGTAGTTCAAGATGGCGCGCAGGCCGTCTTCGCGCTCGTCTTGCTCGACGACCTTGGCCTTGATCTGGCAACTGCGGGCGACGACGTGCGCCAGTCCCTTGAGGTCGAGTCGCACCAACTCTGGCAGCGTGCGCTCCAGCCGGCGGAACAGTGCCGCGTCGTCAATGATCCCGTACTTGATCACCTCGGCGAGCCCGGCGCGCAGTTCGCGTTTGGGTAGCGTCTTGAGCGTGTCGAGGTCGCACAGCACGAGGCGCGGCTGGTAAAACGCTCCGACCAGATTTTTGCCGGCCTTCAGGTTCACGCCAACCTTGCCTCCGACCGAGCTGTCCACCTGTGCCAGCAGTGTTGTCGGCACCTGCAAGAAGCCGATGCCACGCAGGTAGCTTGACGCGAGAAAACCGCCCATGTCGCCCACCACGCCGCCGCCCAGCGCCACGATGAATGAGCTGCGTTCGATCCGGTGCCGGGCCAGCTGGTCGTAACAGGCTTGGATGGTGCGCAGACTCTTGGCCGTCTCGCCAGCCGGCACGCGAATCTCCGCTGGCGCGAAGCCAGCCTGCCGCAGTGAAGTCAGCGCTGCCTTGGCATAGAGCGGGCCCACGGTGCGGTCGGTCACCACCGCGCAGCGGCTCCCCAGCTTGAGTCGTCGACACTCGCCGCCCAGCTTAGGCAGCAGGCTGTCGCCGATTTTGATGGAGTAACTGCGATCCCCGAGGGGCACTTTGACAGTGCGCATGCGCGCGAAGATACGGACGAGAGGCCACGGGCCAAAGACAAAACGCTCAGTCGGCGAAAATCAGGCGGCCGCGGCGCACCGGTTCGGCGACGCCGTCGAGTCTCAGCGAGAGGTCGGGCTGGATGTCCGCGACTCTGCCGGTAGCGAGCCGTTTGGCGTCTTCCTGTTCGCCGTTGGTTTCCTCCCAGATTTCCACGTCACGCCCAATGATGCAGCTGTGGCGCACGTAATCGTCGTGCAACGCTCCTGGCCCGTGCTCAAGCAACTGATCGTGCCGCTTGGCCAGGCTCTCAAGCAGCGCGGATAGCATCGCGGGGAGGGTGATGAGGATGTCTGGCGCAAGTTCGCGCAGACTGCCGGGCGGTTGCACAAACTTGCCGCTTGGCAGCTCCGGCGTGGCGGCGAGGTTGACGCCGATGCCCAGCACGGCGTACTCGATGCATTCGCCCTTGGCCAGAGTCGAGGTGATCACGCCGGACACCTTGCGGTTGTCGAGCAGCACGTCGTTGACCCACTTGATGCGGGGCGTTTGTCCAAGGGCATCGAACCGGCCAAGCGCATCGACCACAGCGAGGGTTGGCAGCATGCTCAGGCCAAGCCCGAGCTCGAGCGTGGGGCGGTTGGGCGAAAAGAGCGCCGTCAGGTGCAGGTTTCCCTCGAGCGCGCGCCACGGGCGACCCCGGTTGCCGTGGAAGTTGTCGCCAGTCATGGCGAGGCAGGCAAACGGCGCGGACGGCGCGGCACCGGCTTGGAGCAGATTGCGCAGCCCGTCCACCTGCGAGATGGCCGAGTGGCTGATTGCCATGATTTGCCGCCACGGCGATGGGGCGGGGCGGGTTACGATGTCTGCTTGCCCAAGTCCGCCGACGGTCTGCCAGGCGCGGCGGGTGTTGGCTGGGAGTTTTGGGAGATCGCCGGCTATCCAGCCCGCTTGGCTGCTGGTGGCAGCAAAGCCGTCCAGCGCCTCCGGGCAGTCTGTGATGATGAGTGAGTCGGTCATCCGCGTCCACGCCGAGGGTGGCCTTGGCCGGGCGCTGGCGAAAGAAAAAACAGGCTGGAGCAGTCGGTGCAGTTGCCGTAGATTCCGCCCATGCAGCGTAGGATGTGTCTCTTGCTATTGGCCGCCATGGTGTTTCTTTCGTGGCCAAACTACTCCCCCGCACCGATCATTTTTCGGCGTGGGGAAGGCTGGTCGTACGAGAGTATCGGCGGCGTTGGAAGTTGGCGTCGCGGCAATGCCAAAGATCAGCTGGGCGTGGCGAAGAAAGCGTTAGCGGAGGAGGACTGGAAGACGGCCTTCAAGGCAGCCCGGCGTACTGTGGCCGCCTGGCCGTTGTCCGACCACGCACCCGAGGCCCAGTTAATACTGGCCCAAAGTTACGAGCAACGGGGTGACGACCAGAAGGCGTTTGAGGCCTATCAGGATTTGCTAAGGCTCTACCCCCACAATGCCAATTTTGAGGATGTGCAGACTCGTCAGATTGCCATCGCTACGCGGTACCTAAACGGCCAGCGCTTCAAGCTGTGGAGATACATCCCGGTTTACAAGTCGATGCGCAAGACTGCCGGAATGTTTCAGGACATCGTCAGCAGTGGCCCGTTCAGTTCAGTGGCGCCCAAGGCGCAGATGAACGTTGGCCAGGCATGGGTCAACAAGGCGCGAGGATTCCAAATCTCCCAGAACGAACGGCACAAGAATTATCGACTGGCTGTCGATGCTTACGAGAAGGTGGCGGATAAGTACCACGACCGACCGGACGTCGCGTCCGAAGGATTGTTCGCCGCCGCCGCCGCCTATCAACAGCAGTCGCTCGATGCTGAATACGACCAGGGCGTGACGCTCAGATCGATCGACTCATACTCTGACTTCATCGCCCTCTACCCGAAGAACGCCCAGGTGCCGCAGGCGAAGGAGCAGATACGTGTCATGAAAGTCGAGCAGGCGCGGGGCAACCTGAAGGTCGCACGCTATTACGAGAAGAGAGGGGAATGGGCTGGCGCGAACGTTTACTACAACGAGGTGAAGGATCTTGCCCCTGGCACCGAGTATGCCGAGATCGCACTGCAAAAGATCGCTGACCTGAAGCCGCGGTTCGACGCGGAAAAAGCTCCTGAAGCACAACCGCAATGATCCACCTGACTGCCAGTCGCGTTATCTTGTTTTTGGTGGCCGCCGTGATGACCGCCGGTTGCGCTAGCTACCGGATCGGCCCGGTGAACCCCGCGATTCCCGCCGGCCAATCGGTCGAGGTGGGCTTGTTCCAAAACGCCACGCCGCAGCCCGGCCTCACTGAGTCGGTCAACGCATCCATCCGCCGCGAGTTGCAGCGGGACGGCACTTTCGAGTTGGCCACCGGCGGCGACGGGGATGTGCTGCTCACCGGCAGCATTGACGCTTACCGGCGATCCCCCGTGAGTTTTCAGCCACGGGACATTCTCAGCGTGCGCGATTTTGAGGTAGAACTCATCACCCGCATTCGCGCCGCCGACCGCGCCACCGGCAGGGTGCTGCTCGACCGCGAGTTGAGCGGTCGCACCACCGTCCGTCTGGGCGGTGATCTGGCCAGCGCCGAGCGGCAGGCGCTGCCGCTCCTGGCCAATGACTTGGCCAAAAAAACCGTCGCGCTTCTCGCTGAAGGTGCGTGGTAGGTCGCCGCTTGGCCAAGCGCTGTTTTTTCTGTCATCCCCCGAATGTACGAGTTGCTCAAAACCAGCCCGCGCAGCAAGGCGCGTCTCGGCAGGTTATCCACAGCACGTGGCGTGATCGACACGCCGGTGTTTATGCCGGTCGGCACGCAGGCCAGCGTCAAGGCGCTCGACCTGCGCGAGCTCAACGAGATCGGCACGCAGATTCTGCTCGGTAACACGTACCACCTGTTTCTCCGGCCGGGGATGGGCATCATTCGTAAGGCCGGTGGCTTGCACCGGTTTATGAACTGGGACAAGCCGATCCTTACCGATAGCGGTGGGTTTCAGGTTTACAGCTTGGCCAAGATTCGCAAGGTGCGCGATGATGGCGTCGAGTTTCGCTCGCACCTCAGCGGCGAGACACTCTTCCTTGGACCGAGGGAATCGATGGCTATTCAGCGCGAGCTTGGCTCCGACATCGCGATGCTCTTCGACGAGTGTCCGCCGCACGGGGCGTCCGAAAACGATCTGCAGTCCGCCGTCAAGCGCACGCTCGACTGGGCCGCCATCTGTGCCGAACAACCTCGCGCAGAGGGACAGTTCTACTTTGGTATTGTGCAGGGCGCGAACAATCCCGAGTTGCGGCGCCGTTGTGCGGAGGAACTGGTGGCGATGGACTTCGACGGCTACGCCATCGGCGGTGTCAGCGTTGGCGAGTCGGAGCCGGAGATGATGCATGCGGTCGAGATTACCGAGCCGCATTTGCCGGTAGACAAGGCGCGTTACGCGATGGGGCTAGGCACCCCGGCGCAATTGATCGAACTCGTCGCCCGCGGCGTGGACATGTTCGACTGCGTGCTGCCGACCCGGGTCGCCCGCAACGGTACCGCGTACACGACGCGCGGCGCGATCAACCTCCGAGCCAGCCACCAGAAAGAGGACTTCGGGCCGATCGAGGAGGGCTGCGAGTGCTTTGCCTGCACGCACCACACCCGCGCCTATCTGCGACACTTGCTCAAAGCCGGCGAAATCCTCGGACTGCGAATGCTCAGTGTGCACAACTCGCATTTTTTTCTAGAAGTCATGCGCGACATCCGTTGCCAATTGGCCAAGGGCACCTTTGACGACTACCGCGAAGAATTCATCGCAAATTACAGGCCCACCTCTAAGGTTCTTGAGGGGCGCGCTAATTCAACGCTTGGCCGCTAGCGCTCGGCTATTTTGTTGACGACGATGTCGTCATAGCGAATCGAGGTGCCGGAGTAGGGGCTTCCCCAAATGGAAGGCTTTCCATTGCGCGGCTCCTTGGCTTCCTTGAGAGTGACGGTCGGCTTGGTCGGAGTTGACTTGCCGTCCTGCCACACTTTGCCGCTGACCGTCCACTCGGCGTCGCCGGTTTGCTCGACTCGCAGCGCGAGTCGCAGCCACTCGCCGCCGTCCCAGCGGAATGGCGCCTTGGCCACGACGGTACCGGCTTTGAGCAATTCGATCACGCGCTTGGCCGGGGCGACTTGCAGTCGGTAGCCGTTGACGCCGTTTAGCGCGACGCCGAACACCGGGAAGCGGCGGCCTTTTTTCGTGCCGAACATTCGCGCACTGATCTCGTTGCCGTGCCGTGCCGACGGGCCAAACATGAAGCCGAACGAATCCAGCGGCGCTCCGGGCAACTCAAGATATTTGTTGCCACCTTCCTGTTTCACCGCGAAGTCGCCGTCGAGCACGAGGAAATCGTCCGGCACTTCGCCAATCCCGCTTTTTTCAAAATTGGTTTGGTACAGCGGCTCCGCTGCGTGAGTGGTGAGAGCCGTGAGTCCGATTACCAATGCCGAAGTCGTTTGCTTGATTCTGATCATGTTCGTTGTGGTGACGCTGTTGGCTGTTCGGTTGTTCATTCAATCAATACCCCCGAAAGCCTTCCAGCAGGTTGCCGCGCAGCGAGAGGTTGGTCGCAAGCCAAGTCCACATGCCAGCGAGCAGCAGGACGCCGCCAAGCGTCAGGCCGAGCAGAGCGTAGGGCACATCGGCGGTTGGGGAAAGTATCGTCGGCAGCACCGCCAAGCCGGCCGCGATCGTGCCGATCAGCAACCCGCTGATTAACAGGCTGAGATATTCGACCAGCACGAAACGCTCGATCGAGTTTTTCTCGAAGCCAATCGCACGGAGTAGGGCGAGTTCGCTTTTGCGTTCCTGCACGTTGCGCATCACGACCACGCCCAGACCCAGGCTACCGAGCAACAGGCCGAGTCCACCGAGCACTTGAAAGGTTTTCAAATAAGTGTTTTGCACGGCGTTGAGCTCGCCGAGGCGTTGTGTGGTGCGCACCCATTCGAAGCCGTGATCCTCCATCGCATTGTTCAGTTCGTCGCTGATCTCTTTTGTTTTCGCCTCGGGACTATCGATCAAAAAGAGCCGGTAGCCGCTTTCGCTTGGGAACCTTTTGATGAAGTCGGATTCCGGGATAATGAGGTTGCCCTGCAGGATGCTGTCGGCCAGTTGACCGACGAATTTCACTTTGAACGCGTTTCCGTGTTCGTCGATGTAATCGAGCGTGTTGCCGAGCTTTTTGCTCTTCATCGGATCGCCGCCACTGAGCGCCCACATCATCACGCTTTGATCCGCGATTACCGGCACGATGTCGTCGGGAAGGTTGAGTGCCTGACGGGCCGTCTCGAGAATTGCCCAGGGGTTATCGCCGGTTTCCAGGTCTTTGAGCGTGCTTGTGAAGGAAAATTTCCCGGCCAACATTTCGGGACGAACCCCGAGCAGGCGTGGTTCCTGGGCGAGATTGAGGTTGAGGCAGTTGGCCTGATCGCCATCTCGAAGACGAAACGGAACGAAGTTCACGTTTTTGATGATCTCTTCATCGAGGCTGTAGAAATCCTCTCGGTTTGCGGCGTTGTTCATGTCGTGAACGACAGCGATACTGGCTTCGCCCATTAACTCAAAGCCGCCTGTACCGGAGGTGGGTAGGTTTGCGTCGATGGTTGCATCTTTCTGAAATACGCCAATGGAGGCGATCATGAAACTGCCGCAAGCCAACATGCCGACTGTGGCCATGCTGCGTCGGCGACGACGCGCGGCGTTCCGTTGGCCAAGGCCGGAAAGAGACAGTCCATCTGCCTGGCCAAGCGCTCTGCCATTTATTTCATAAAAATCATCATCGCTCCTTGTGAGATAAATAATGCCTTCAATAAAACCGATGATGCTACCAAGTCCGCAAGTCACCACTGAGATGATTAGGCGAAGGATACCGCCTTTAATGTCTCCAAGGATAAAGCGGTGAACACCTAATCCACCAATTAGTATACCACATATTCCAGCAGTTGTTTTTTTGGCAACAAAAGTGGCTCTATCTGGCACTTTTCGAACCTTGGCCAATCCGGTCAGTCGCGCGGAGGTAAAGGCCAAGCCGGAGAGCAGCAGCAACGCGCTTGCGGTGAAGAAGGAATGGGGGGACATCTGCGAACCGCTTGCGGTTGCTGCACCAACGGAGGCAAGCGCGCCGAGAAATAAAACAACCGCGATGATAGTGGTGCGCTTGGCTGATTTTGTGGTGCCCGGAATCTCCTGTGACTCGCCTGCGAGGAGTTCGCGGGCGGTTTGTTTTTTTAACTTCCGCAACGCCCAGAAGATGGTGCCAAGCGCGACCAAAAATCCCATTGATGCGCCGGTAGCCCAAGCGGTGCCCGTGCTGTGATAGGTCAGCGTGGCGGAGGCGACGGCGTCTTTCCAATTCGTCGACAGTGCATTGAGCATGGCCCTGGCAAAGAGCGATCCGCCGACGGCGCCGACGATGCACCCGGCGATCGCGATCAGTCCACCCTCGAGCAAAAGCATGCGCCGGACTCGCCTGGCCGGGATGCCGACGGCCAGCAGGGTGCCGGTTTCACGCGTGCGTTTTTCCATCGTGAACTGGAAGAGCAGTGAAATGAGCATCACGGCGGCCGCGATGAGAAAGAAGCTGAAGCTCATGAACAGTTGGCCAAAGTCCATGGCATTGTCTACGGAGATCGAGGCTTGCGCGCGTGCGGCTTGAAAAATGAGGCCTGTGTCCGTTGGGCTCAGTTTGTCGAGCAGCGCTTGGCCAAGTTTGTCGAGCGCGGCCCGGCCGTTTTGCGGATACCGCACGGCGGTGAGATTGCCGAAGCGGTTGCTCCAAATCTCCTTGCCGGTGGCCAGACTGATGTAGGCCTTCGGCGTGCCTTTGTAGGTGTCCCAGTAATCCTCGTCTTTGTCGCGGATGGCGTCGAGATCCATCGGGAAACCGGTGTCCCAGTCGGCGCAGTTTGCGGAGTCGGTCATGCCGGGGAACTCCGGCATCAGCGTCCGGTCGGCGCGCGGATCGTCCATTGCGATGATGCCGCCGACGGTGAACTTGGCCGTGCGCTCCTCGAGTTGGCGCATGGTGCCGACGGTGTAGTAAGACAGCTCGACCTCGTCACCGACCTTTGCCTGGAGATCGTCTGCTGTCCATTGGTTGAGCCAGACGGCGTCTGGATCGAAGTCGGCTAGCGCAGTCGCCATGGAGTAAGGCGTTGATTTGTCGCCGAGTTGGATTTTGTTCACGAAGTAAGTGAGCACCTCGGTGACGTTGGTATCGACGGTGAGGGCTGCCTTGGCGAGGGGCGGATCAAGAAAGACGCGTGGGGAACGGAGTTCAATACCTTTACCGTCGGGGAGTTGGATCAATTGCGCCTGGGCGTCGGCGAGTTGCCAGTGCTTGGCTAAGACGGCTTGCGCTTGGTCCAGTGTCGGATTCTTAGCCGGATCTTCCGCCTGGCCGACGAGTATGAGGTTGGCCATGGCCGGTTTATCGATAGCGTCCTGCAATTGGCCAAGCGAGACAAACGCATTGTAGGGCGGTACCTGCGAGGCCTGCAGGCTGAATCGGCCGAACTCCGCATCGTTGATAATCGCCAGCACTTCGAGTTGAGCAAGCGATGCGGTGGAGTCTTCGATCGGCGCCATCGGTGCGTCGCGTGAAAGCTGCGAGGGGTTGTGCACGCGCAGGTTGACCCTGTTACCTTTCCTGACATCGAGTTGATTGGCCAAGCGCTCGTTGAGGACGATCGAGTCTTCGGGGATTTTAGCAAACTCAGGCTGTTCCAGAGCCAGTTTCCAAAACGCCTCGTTGACGCCCATGACGACGACGTTGTTGGCGCGCTTTTCACCGGAAGGCCGCTTGGCCACACCGGGAAGCTGGAGCAGGGCTGCCGTGCCGGTGCCGAGATCGGCACGGAACTGGTCGGACAGTTCGGCGCGGAAAAGCCGGTCGCCGGAGGGGAGGGCGAGTTCGACCTGGCCCAGGCGGGCTTTGACCATATCGCGCAAACTGCCACGGACCGACTCGCCGACCAGCAGTGCACCCACCAAAACCATCGTCCCGACGGCGACGCCCAGCAGAGTGCCGACATGGCTCCGCGCGTAAAACCGGAATGACTTCAGAACCAGTGACCAGGTCGACATCGGTTTAAGTTGTGTTGGAGGCGAACTGGCCGTCGAGGAGTTGGCGGGTGGTGCTCATTTTGGCGGCGAGGTCGGCGGAGTGCGTGACGACGATCAGCGTCACTTGGTCGTCGCGATTCAATTCCACCAACAGGTCGCCCAGCGACTTGGCGGTGGAGTGGTCGAGCGCTCCGGTCGGCTCGTCAGCGAGGATGAGGCTGGGCCTATTGATCAGCGCTCGTACGACGGCGACGCGCTGGCATTCGCCGCCGGAAAGTTGAGCGGGCCGATGGGTGAGGCGATGGCTAAGGCCGACGCGCTCGAGGAGTTGCTTGGCGCGTTCGGCGGAATCGGCGGTGGTGCGGCCGGTGGCGGCCAACGCGGGCACGAGGACATTTTCGAGAACGGAACATTGCGGCAACAAATGGTGTGATTGAAAAATGAAGCCGATTTTTTGGTTGCGAATGGTGGCGAGCTCCGGCTCGGAGAGGTGCGCGAGTTCCTCGCCGTCCAACTGGATGCTGCCGCGGGTGGGGGAGTCGAGTGAGCCGAGGATGTTGAGCAGTGTGCTTTTGCCGGAGCCGGATGGGCCGACGATTGCGACGGAGTCGCCGCACCGGACGGTGAGCGAGATGCCTTTGAGCACCGGCACAGGCTCGCGATCCGCACTTTCGTACTGCTTATGCACCCCCTCCAGCCGGAGAACAATCGAGTCATCTGCCGCCATGCCCCGTACGCTAAGAGACAAGATGACGAACGGAAACAAATATCGAAGGATCGCAGGAAAAAGTTAAAAAAGTATTGACAGATCGGAACATCGGGATATTTATAACTTTATGCCGACGTTGCGACAAAAATTGATTGGGATGAATCAGTTAACTCAGGCGGCTGAGTGTCTCCGTGTCTTGGCACATCCGCACCGGCTTCGGATTGTTGAGATGTTGCTCAACGGTCGTTACACGGTCGGTGAGCTGGCCAACGTCTGCGAGATACCCAGTCACATGGCTTCCGAGCATCTGCGCCTCATGAAGCATTGCGGTTTTCTGGAAGCTGAAAAAGAAGGACGCAAGGCGTACTACACGATTGTGGAACCGCATTTGCAAAGTATCATGGAATGTATTCAGGATCGATTTGGTTGAACAACATTATGAACACGACAACAACAAACACCATCACGCCGGGCGCGGCTGCCGAGTTGCTCAAGGGTGGCCAGTGCCAGTTCATCGACGTCCGCACACAAGTAGAGTACGCCGCCGCACACGTTCCGGGGTCGGTGAACATACCGTTGGATCAGTTGAATGCGGGAACAGGCGTGTCCGAGTCAGGGCAGAGGAGCGTGCTCATCCTGTGCCAGTCGGGCAAGCGAGCCTGCAAGGCTGCGGAGTTGCTGGCGTCACAGACTGAACGGGAGTCATTGATCATCCAAGGGGGGCTAAATCGATGGCTCACTGACGGTCTTCCCGTGGAGCGTGATGCCAAGGTTATGTCACTGGAGCGGCAGGTCAGGATCGCTGCCGGAGCGCTGGTGTTGCTCGGAGTGCTTCTTGGCTTTTCGGTGAACGAAGGTTGGTTCGGATTGGTGGCGTTCGTAGGGGCGGGTCTGGTGTTTGCCGGCATAACGGACACCTGCGGGATGGGGCTGCTGCTTGCCCGTATGCCGTGGAACAGGCGATCGGAAGCCAGGCAGGGCGAGGCATGTTGTGCCCGTTGACAGGACTCCTCGCTACGGCAATAGCGGCTCGACATCGCCGGAGTGAATCCAGCCTTTTTGGCCGATACCGGTTTCGATCTCAAGGAAGTCTCCCTTGCGGTCGTGTACGAGCAGTTCCGTCCCGTCGGTGGTTTTGAATGATTCCGGCGATTCTTCCAGCGGCCCGTTGCGAACGACCGCCTTCTCTGTGCGGACAAAGGCGCGGTGGTCGGAAAAAAAGTCTGATGCCGCCATCGCCAGCAGGAACGCTGTTGCCAGCGCGACCGCTGTGGGGAGCTGGATCCAAAGTGGTTTGCCTTCGAACGAGCGCGGCTTCAGCTGTCTCGTTGTCAACAACAGCAGCAGCAGGGTGGCCGCCATGGATGCGAGGGCGGTCCATTCGCCGAGCGAGAGCCGTCGCAGCCAGCGCTGGCGTACGGTGAGCGGCGGTGGTTGAGCGCTGGCCTTCTCGCGGGCGAAGCGAAGGTTGGCCGTGGTTTCGGGGTTGCGCGGCTCGAGACGAAGTGACCGATGGTAGGCGGCCATCGCTTGGCCAAGTTGGCCGGCCTTGAAGTGTGCGTTCCCAAGATTGAACAGGAGGCTGGCCGAAACGCCGTTCGTGGTGGCGGCCCGGTACAGGGCGGCAGCCTCGGCGAACTCCCCGGTTTCGTACAGGCGATTGGCTTCCTCGAACTGCGCCTCACTGGCGATGCCCGACCCAGCAAACAGCAGCACGCTGGTAAGCAGGCCAAGCGTCAGGGCAAGCCAGTTTCGGGGGTGGTACGATCGGCGGTGCGGATTCATTTGAGGGAGTAAAAAACCTCCTTGAGCAGGTCGAGATTGGTTTTCAATTCCCCGGTGGTCTGCGAGCCGGCGTAGCTGGCCCGATCGCTTGCGGTGAACAATTTCCGGATGTTGCCCCGGTTGTCTTCGCTGAGCTGTCTTTGTGCGGCGGGACTCTCGACGATATCGCCGGTGATGCCTTCGGCCGGGATGTCGAGTCGCAGCCCGATCTGTTCGCGGAGCAACTCAGCAAGTTCGGCGTGAAACTCGCCGGCCTCGCCCCGCTTGGCCAAATCATCCAGCTTGGCCAAGCCGGCCCGAGTGCGTTCGGCCACCTGCCGCGCGCGGCGCAGCCTCGGGTTGTTGGCCAACGCACTGGTTTTACGCCTCCACACTAGTGCACCAAGCCAGAGCAGCAGAGGGATGGACTGCAAAAGCCAGTAGCCGGGCCGGGCAACGAGCGGTGCGGCTTGGGCAAGCGATCCGAGGTGGTGCTTGATGGGCAGAATGTCGGTTTGCGGCGGGGTTTCCGACTCTTCGGGTTCCCCCGCCGTTCCGGCAGCGACGGATGGCGCAACCGGCTTATCGCCGGGGTTGACTTTCAACGAAAACGGCCCCTTGGTCAGCTTGCGGTACCGGCTCGTAACCGGATCGAAAAAGGAGAACTCGATGCGCGGCACCTCGGTGATACCGTCGTTCTCGGGAATCACGATCTGCTCGAATGTGCGCGTGCCGAGCAGACCTAGCGGGTTCTCTTTTTTAGTGGTGACGGATGGCTCGTAGCTCTTGAAACCAGGCCAATTGAGCTTGGGCAGATTGAGCGACTCGATGGCGCCCTGACCGGAGATTTGAACGCTCACCGTGACCGGGTCGCCGACGGTCACTTCCAGTGGCGAGGCTTTTGCCTGCATCGTGTACCGGCCTACGGCACCGTTGAAGCCGGTTGGCCGGTCCGAGGCCGGCAGCGGCTTGACGGTGATTGTTTGCGCCTTGGCCTCGAGGCTGACCGGCACCTGCTGGTGGCGGTCGAAGAATCCGTCGAACGGGTCGTTGAACGGGCTGCGGCGTTTTTGTCTCTGGCGGACGCGCAGTACCATGCTTTGTTTCACTGGGCCAAGCTGGAGCTCGCCCGCCTTGAGCGGCGTGGCGGCGGTGCGAAAGGTGAGCACCTGGTAGATTTGGTTGCCTTTTTGCATTCGCGTTTGTTTATGCTTGGGAAAGGCGGCGACGTTGAAGCCGTCGGCGGTCAGTTCCGGCATCTGCACGTTCACCCCGTCGACAAAGAAAAGCTGGATCTCCACCGGGATAACTTCGCCGACGTAGGCGGTGGTCTTGGTGGGCAGCAGCCGGACGTAGGCGTTTTTCGAGAGGCCGTTGTTGTTCTTAGGCTGCTGGCCGGCCGGCAGCACTCGGAGCGTGAGCGGCTTGGGCTTGAGCAGGCTCGTCTTGTGCCGCACCTGGATTGGGGAGAGTGTGTAGTTGCCGGGCTTGAGCGGCGTGACCAGTATGTTGAATGTGTAGGACGAGGTGCGGCCGCTGTTGCCAAGCTGGAACTTTCGTGACGTGCCTGCGCTGGAAAAACGCAGTCCGGGGATCGAGGGTAGCATCGGCTGGGACGACGGGGAAAAATTGGTGCAAGTGATGGACAGAGTGACACTCTCACCGACCGATGTGGCCGAGCGGTCGAGGCTCGCACTGACCTCCTGGCCAAGCGCGTTGGCTGCGAGCAGCAGCACAAGACTAAATGCAAGCGTCCGGCTCATCTCACCAGTTTTTCATGATGCCCCGTTTGTCCGCCTTGCCTTTTTGAACAGGGCGATAAATCAGTGATCGTTCCTGCTGCTTGAGGTTGTCGAGCAGTTGGCGAACCTGCTCCGGGGTCATCTTGCCGTCCGGCTGTGGTTGGGGGGCGTCGGGTTGTTCCTCACCGGGCTTGGGTTGTGGTTGCTCTTTTTTCTCATCTCCGTTTGAGCCGTCTTGTTTTTGTTGCTCCTCTTTTTTCTCCTGCTGCTCCTGTCCGGATTGCTGTTGTTGTTGCTTTTTCTCTTCGTCTTCCTGCTTCTGCTCTTTCTCCCGCTGCTGCTGTTCCTGTTTTTTCTGCTCGTCGCCTTCTTGCTTTTCGTCTTCCTGTTTCTGCTCGTTTTTCTCCTGGTTTTCTTTGTTCTGGTTGTCGTCGCCCTGCTGCTTTTGCTGTTGCTGCTGCTCGAGTTGTTCAAGACGTTTTTTGACGATGTCAGTGTTGAACTGGGCGTCCTCGTCTTCTGGGGTGTCCTCCAGTTGCTGGCTGAGCTTGAGTGCGCCTTCGTATTTTTTCAGGGCGTCGATCCACTGCTTGGCCTTGTCGTCCGGGTTGTCGGTGGTCTCACCCAGCCGAAACATGGTGTTGCCGAGATTGTAAAAGGCTTGCTGCTGCAGCGGGAGCGGCGCCTCGGGTGAGGCGAGGGTGGAGTTGAAGCGGTTCCGGGCTTTCTCAAAATCGCCGGCGCCATACGCTGCTGCTCCGGCGTTGTAATGCAGTCGGGGATCCTTGGGGTTATCTTTCAGCAACTCCTCGTAGAGGCGCAGCGCTCTGTTGAACTCGTTTTGATCCATCGCCCGCCGGGCATCAGCAGGCGTGGCCAAGGCGGCCGGAGCAAGCAACAGCAGGCCAAGCGCGGCCAAGGCGGCGGCGCTGTTTTTTTGTGACTCCCGCCGGCCCTCGCCGAGCAGCATTTCGCTGAGCAGCAGCAGGATGGCTAGGCCAAGCGGCCATTGGTAACGCTCAATGTAGCGCCTGGTCAGTTGGTTTTCAATGCGGTTCGGCGTCAGACCGGCCAGACCGGCCTCGTAGAGCCGTTCCATCGTGTCAGCTCCCTGTAGCGGCAGGTAGAACGCTCCGGTGTCGGTGGAGAGTTTGCGCAGGAGCGACTCGTTCAGGCGCGACTTGACGACGTTGCCGCTTTCGTCTTTGAGGAACTCGAGTCGCCTGGTCTGCGGGTTTGGTAACTGGATGAGTTCCCCCTCCGCCGTGCCTAGGCCAATGGTGAAAATCTTCATGCCGATGTCGTTGGCTTTTTCTACGGCATCGGTGACGCCGGATTCGTGGTCTTCGCCATCCGTCATCAACACGAGCACCTTGTGGTTGTCCTCCTCCTTTCCAAAAGTTCGCAGCGCCTCGTTGACGGCCTCGCTGATGGCCGTGCCACCCTGCGGAATGATGTCGGTGCTGAGTGAGTTGACGTTTTGCACGAAGGCGTTGCGGTCGATCGTCAGCGGGCATTGCAGAAACGCGGTGCCGGAGAAGGCGATCAGGCCAAGCCGGTCGCGCTTGGCCAAGCGCATCAGGTCGAGCACGGCCAGTTTGGCCCTTTCGAGCCGGTTCGGGTTTTGGTCGGTGGCCAGCATGCTGCGCGAGGTGTCCACAGCGACGAGGATGTCGAGGCTACGTGTCTCGGTTTTCTGCAGTTCGTAGCCACCCTTGGGTCGGGCCAGCGTGAGGAAGAGCAGCAGGACAACGCCGAGCAGCAGGGCCAGCTTGGCCTTGCGCCGGACCGCGGAGAGGCCAAGCGTGAGCTGATCCACGAGGTTGGCGTGGATAAAGCGTGTCACCCGCTTGCGCCGCCGTCGCCACGCCCAGCCAAGGAAGAGGCCAAGCAGGGGCACGACCAGCGCGGTCAGCCACAAAATCTGGGAATGCTCAAAATGCACGAGTTGTCGTTTCAAAAACGCGCGGGAACCTTACTCACGCAGCAGCAACACTGCCATGCGAAAAATCGAATCCCCGCTCGGGAGGCAGTGGCAATGGACCGGGATTTCAGCGGCTTCGTTCAATTCAAGCGTCCTTTGTCTTGCAGTCGGCGGCAGGGATGGTTTTCTTTCTGCCGCCGCCGTGAGCGGCCAGAGATGAAGACCAGCTCGGAGATCAGACAATCCTTCCTTGATTTTTTTCAGGAGAAACAGCACACCACCGTACCGTCGGCCAGCCTCATGCCGGACGCGCCCAACCTGTTGTTCACCAACGCCGGCATGAACCAGTTCGTGCCGATCTTCCTCGGCGAGCTGACCTGTCCGTACACCCCCGGCCGGGCCTCAGACACGCAAAAGTGCATTCGTGCCGGCGGCAAGCACAACGACCTCGAGGATGTGGGCATGGACACATACCACCACACGTTTTTCGAGATGCTCGGCAACTGGTCCTTCGGTGACTATTTCAAAAAGGAGGCGATCGAGTGGGCCTGGGAACTGCTCACCGGCGTGTGGGGCTTCCCGAAAGAGCGACTTTACGCCACTGTGTATCAGCCTGGCGAGTTCGACCCGGGCGAGTTCGATCAGGAGGCGCACGACTGCTGGGCGGCGATCTTCTCCGCTGCCGGGCTTGATCCCGCCGTCCACATCGTCAACGGCAACAAGAAGGATAATTTCTGGATGATGGGCGACACCGGCCCGTGCGGCCCGTGCAGCGAACTGCACATCGATCTCACGCTGGAAGGCGACACGAAAGGGAATCTTGTCAACGCTGACAGTGCACAGTGCATCGAGATTTGGAACCTGGTTTTCATCCAGTACAACGCCAATCCGGACGGGACGTTTGCGCCGCTTGCCGCGCGGCATGTGGACACCGGCATGGGCTTCGAGCGCGTTGCCGCGGTCATGCAGTCCACCAACGGATTTACCGACTTCAGCCGGCCGGTTTCCAACTACGACACCGATGTCTTTGCCCCGCTCTTTGCAGAGTTGGAGGAATTGAGCGGTAAAAAATACACCTCCACGCTACCCACCACCGAGCCAAGCGAACAGGAGAAGATCGACGTGGCTTTCCGCGTGATCGGCGACCACATTCGCACGCTGAGCTTCTCCATCGCTGACGGCATCCTGCCTGGCAACACCGATCGCAACTACGTTCTGCGCCGCATCCTGCGCCGTGCCGTGCGTTACGGACGTACACTTGGTTTTCGAGAGCCGTTTTTTCACAAACTCGTCGATGTGCTGGTCGACTCGATGGGCGACGTTTTCCCCGAGTTGAAAAAGCGCCGAGAGCTCGTGCAGCAAACCATCCGCACGGAGGAGGAGTCGTTCAATAGGACTCTCGACCGCGGCATCGACCTCTTCCGCGAAGAAGTCGAAAGGTTGAGGAGCGAAAAAGAACTGACCGGTGAGTTTGCCTTTAAACTGTATGATACTTACGGGTTTCCGCTGGACTTGACGGAGTTGATGGCCCGGGAGGCCGGCCTGACGGTGGACAACGCCGGTTTCGATACGCTGATGGAGGAGCAGCGCGATCGAGCGAGGGCCGCACAAAAGAAGGAGGTCATTAGCGTTTCGAGCCTGTCTTCGGATGCCAGCACGGAGTTTGTTGGGTTTGAGCAAACAACTGCCAGCGCCAAGGTGCTTGAGGTGGTGGAGGATAAGAAACGCATCGGCATCGTGCTGGATCGTTCGCCGTTTTATGCCGAGATGGGTGGTCAGGTTGGAGATTCTGGTTCGCTGTCGGTCGGCGGCAAAACATGGGTCGTCACCAACACACAAAAGATCGGCGACGCTTTCCTGCATTTCGTCAAGGGCGATGCCGTGCTTGAGACGGGCAGCGAGGTTGAGGTGTCGGTGGATGACTCCCGCCGTGCCGCCATCCAACGGCATCACACGGTCACGCATTTGTTCCACTGGGCTCTGCACGAGATCACCAGCCCGGATGCCTCACAAAAGGGCTCCCATGTTGGCCCTGAGAAGTTGACGTTTGATTTTAACAGCCAGGCGCTGACGGCGCAGCAGTTGGCTGACATCGAGCAATTGGTCAACGAGCGCATTGTTGACAACGCTCCCGTGAGTTGGTCTGAGCTGCCTTACAGCGAAGTGAGCGGCAACGACGACATTCAGCAGTTTTTTGGCGACAAGTACGGTGATACGGTCCGTGTGGTGCAGATCGGCGGCGAGGCCAACGCGCTCGACGGCTACTCGATGGAACTCTGCGGCGGCACACATACGCGCGCCACGGGGGAGGTTGGCTTGTTCCGTATCAGCGCCGAGTCGGCAATCGCCGCCGGCGTGCGGCGCGTGGAGGCCGTGGCTGGTCTCGTGGCTGCCGGGCAGGCCCGCGCTGATGCCGAGCGCATCGCCGCCTTGGCAGAGACACTCAACTCACCGATCCGTGAGATTGAAAAGAAGGTCGAGGCGTCGCTTGGCCAAGTCAAAAAACTGGAGAAACAATTGAAGGCGCTCCAGCAGAGTCAGGCGGTTGGCACGGCCCGGGAGCTTTTGGCCGGGGCGGAGACGATCGGCGGCGTGCCTGTTGTCACGGCTAACCTTGGCCAAGTGGACGGGGATTTTGCCCAAGCCGTCGCCGATGCGATGAAGGGCGAGTTTGAGGGCGTCATCGTGCTGGGCGCGGCAACTACCGGCCGGGTGCTGCTGCTGGCCAACGTCGCCGACTCGCTGACGGATCATATCCAAGCCGGGAAAATTATCCAGACCATCGCTCCCGTTGTCGGCGGCAAGGGCGGCGGCAAACCAACACAGGCTCGCGGCGGCGGCAAGGACGCCACCAAGCTGGACGAGGCCTTGGCCAAGGTAACCGGGCTCATGGTGGCGGAATGATTTTTGCGGGATGCCGGCCTCTCTTTCATTGACGCAGCCACGCGCTTGGCTTGAAGCTCGGCCGAGCGGAGGGGCATGATTTTATTTTTCGTGAAGAAAGGAGTTCAATTAATCCAGGGATGTCTTCTGGCTTGCGGCGTCATGGCGTCTCAGGGTCAGGCGCGCGCACAAACCATCTCATCGGTGGCCATCGATTTTCAGGTCATCACCGAGATCAGGCCGGTGGCGCATCAGCCGAACACTCTGCTATTCGAGAGTGATACTTTCTCCCTGCAAAACAAATACAACACCGTCACCATCCACGGGCTTGGCGTGGATTTACCGGAGGGCACCTCGGAGGTGACATGGTCGGTCGAGTTCCTGAACCTCGGCGTCGGTCGGGCCGGCCTGTTGCTGTACGACCCGCCAACGCTTGGTGACAACCACGACGACTTTTGGGAGAGGGCCAATGGCGAGTGGGAACTTAGGTCGACCGAGAACGGGTCCAACTTTGCCGCGCGACTGGCCGGCGTGCCAGTCGGCAAGGATGACGACGAGGTGATTTACGAGAATGCCAAGACATCTCTCGGCAAGGTTTACCTCTCATCGAGGGAAGTCGGTGACACGGTGATTCTGGACGGCAACAATAGCGAGTTGACGGCGATCCAGTTCGAGTACTACGCCGCGCTGTCCCCTTTTGGTGACATCCCCAAGGGCAAGGTCCGTCTTTACCTCAACGACGGCGAGAGCAACGCGACGGCGGAGGTGCCGGTCGATCCTCGGGGCGACATGACGCTGAAACCCGGCGGCACGGTGGTGTACGACAACGCGCGCGGCGTCAAGGGCGACATTCAATTTGCGACGGACGAGGTCGGCGACGAGTTCACCCTCGACGGCATCCAGAGGGTCATCAACCGGATACAGTTCGAGTACTTCGCTGCGTTGAATCCGTTCGAATCCACCCAAAAGGGTATGCTGCGTTTTTACGCTAACAACGGTCCGGTGGCGGGGGATGGAGGTCCGAAAAAACCGGACGATTTGCTCTTCGAGAGCGACGCCTTTTCGCTCCGGGCCGGCTACAACATGGTGACAGTCAGCGACCTTCGCGTTCGTGTACCCGAGGCAGTCACCTCGGTGACATGGGCACTTGAGTTTACCGGCCTCACCAACATCGGCAAAGTCGGCTTGCTCCAGCACGACGAGCCGGCCAAGGGTACCAGCGCTAATACATTCTGGCTCAACGCCGGGACGAAAGCTTCGCCGGATTGGCAGTTACAGAATCCCGCCGATGGTCACGGAAATTTCTCCGCCCGCATCGCCGCGCAAACTCCGCCGCCTGTGAGCTTGGTCACCGGCAGCGAGGTTTACGCGATGGGCGAACCGATCGAGGTCACTTTCGCCGAAGGCCCTGGCAATCCCAAGGACTGGATTGGCATTTATCGACCGGACATGATCCCCGGCTCCGCTGCAGCGCCAGCGTGGGCGTACGTTAACGGCTCCAAGACAGCAGGGAAGGGTCGCACCGATGGGACGATCGTGTTCAAGGACGAGTTGCCGCCGGGCAGCTATGTGGTACGGATTTTCGAGAATGACGGCTATAAGCAGTTGGCCACTGTGGAGTTCTCCATTGCGGAGCCTCCCAGCGTTACGATGGGGAGTGAGGCGTACCTGCCGGGCGACGCCATCACGATTCACTTTGCCAATGGCCCCGGCAATTCCAAGGACTGGGTCGCTATTTACCGGCCGGAAATGGTTCCCTCCAAGGTGCCCAGCCTGTTGTGGGCGTTTGTCAACGGGACACAGACTGCCGGCGAAGGGCCTGCGGCCGGTTCCGTCACGTTCGTCTCCGATTTGCCGGCGGGTGAGTATGTCGCGAGATACCTCGAGAACGACGGCTACAAACAGCTGGCCGAAGTGACGTTTAACGTGACGGACGAAACCGCACCAGTGATCACGCTCAAAGGCCAGCAGAGCATCACTATCCACGTCGGGGATGTCTACAAAGATGCCGGGGCAACGGCATACGACAACGCGGATGGCGACATCACGAAGTCGATCAAGAGCATTGGGATTGTCGACCCGGATAGACCGGGAGTTTACACGTTGATTTACACCGTGAAAGACGCCTCCGGAAACGCTGCCGCCCTCGTGGCGCGGACGGTCCGAGTGGTTGACGAGATTCCGCCGGTACTAACGCTTAACGGGACACAGAGAATTACGGTCAACGCCGGAGAAAACTACGCGGACGCCGGGGCGATCGCGTTCGACAATGTGGACGGCGACATCAGCAAGTCGATTAAAACCACGGGAGCTGTCGATACCGACGAGCCGGGTGTATACACGATCACCTATAGCGTAGAGGATAACAGTGGTAATACCGCTACAGCGGTGGCGCGGACGATCACTGTAGTGGATAAAGTCGCACCGGTGCTCAAGTTGAACGGGCTTAAAG
>DASCOW010000340.1:0-3662 GCA_036012205.1 Verrucomicrobiota bacterium | reverse complement strand
CATAAATCATGTCGTAGCTTGCATCGAACGAGTTGGCCAGCGTGCAGTCGTACACCGTTCTGGCGCCGCTTGGGTAGTCGAACACGGATTGAATGGTATCTGGCACATTGCGGCCGTCGTTCCACTGGATGATCGAGCCAAACCCGCTCACAGCCACCGGGCGCTCGTTCATGAACCATCCAAGCGCATCGACCTGGTGCACGCCAATCTCACCGATAAGGCCGAGCGACAACTTGTGGTCAAGTCGCCAGTTGAGTTCCTTCTGCCGTTTCGCATTGGGCGATACGCGACGCCAACTTGTTTTCTTGTGCCACTGTCCCTTGGCCAAGGCGTTCCTGCCCATCGCCCCAGTGCGCAAAAAGTCGATCAGGAAATGCCGTTGCGGGTCGGAGCGCGTTTGCAGGCCAACTTGAAAATTGAGCTTGGGCGCATCCTCGGCCGCCTTGCCAATCGCTCGCGCATCTTCAATGGTGTGCGCCATCGGGGCTTCGCAGTAAACGTGCTTTCCTGCCTCAATGGCAGACTGCACGACCTCCCAGTGCCGGTGCGTTGGCGTGGCGATCACAACAGCCTGCACGTTTTCGTCCGCGAGCAACTCGTTGTGCGACGGGTAGCCCTTGGCCTTGGGCGCACCACGAAGACCGCGCCGCAAATAGGTCGGGTAAGTGTCGCTCACGGCGACGACGGGGGCATTGCGGATGGTCGCCAGCGTTTTGAGAAGCTCCCGCCCCCAGACGCCGCAGCCGATCACACCGATGTTGACCGGCGGCATGTTGTCATTTTTCGGCTCTTCTTCAATCGCTTTTCCAATCGCTTGAGGCGTGAGCTCCAGCACCGTGCCGCCGGCCATGGCCATGGCCAAACCGGAGGCGGAACTGTTGAGGAAATCGCGTCGGTTAAATTGAGATGAGTCGTCAGAGTCCATTCGTGCGGCGCTTGGGCATATGCCGTGCGGCCATGCCAAGACGGCCATTCAATCAGCGAGAATCCAAGCCGGGTCAAGTTCAATTGGCAAGTGACAGGCAAATCACCATTGCCAAGCTGGGGGTGGCAGCGGAAGATGCGGCATGCCATTGGTAATCAACGGTCAGAGAATTGACGACGCGCTCATCGAGCAGGAGTTCGGCGCGATCAAGGCGCATTACGAGAGTCTCAGCTCGATCTCCTGCTGCGAACGCGACGATGAGTTTCGCGGGTACGCGCGTGACAACATCACCTTCCGGGCGCTGCTAACCCAGGAAGCGCAGCGAATGATTCCGGATCCCACAGCGTCGGAGGTGGATCGCGCATTCGAGCAACTCAAGCAGGAACACGGCGGGGATGAGCAGTTTTACGCAAACTCCGGATTGTCACCCGAGCAGGACGAACTCATCCGGCGCGACCTCAGCGTAAACCTGAAGGTCGAGATCTTTCGCAACAACGCCTGCGATACGATTCCGGCCCCGACCGAGGGGGAGTGCCGTGAGTATTATGACAGCAACCTAGGGCAATTCAGCGACGCGGACGAAGTGCGTGCCTCACACATTTTCAAGTCGGTTCGAGAGGTGGAAAAACGAGAGATCATATTCCAGTCACTCTGCGAGGCGCGACAACAACTCATCGACGGAGCAGACTTCACCGAACTGGCAAAGCGGCATTCCGACAAGCCGGAGGAGGAGATCGATCTCGGCTATTTCAAGCGAGGCGAACTGATGGACGAGTTCGAGGTCGTGGCCTTCTCGATGAAGCAGGGAGAAGTCAGCCCTGTGTTTTGCACGCAGCACGGCTTCCACTTGGCCAAGGTCACCGAACGCAAAACCGGCTCGCCCAAACCGTTCGAGGTTATTCGAGAGGAAATTGAGCAGGAACTTACGGCTAAACGACAGGATGCCAAGCTGCAAGAACTGGTCGATGTATTAAAGAAGGTTGCCGAGATTGAATACACTGGGCCAGACGAAACTCTCGACGACCACAACCACGACTGATCGCAGCGTGTTTTTGCTGTTTCAAACACTCGCCGGTTTCCTCAAGGGATCAAGCAGGCCGAAATGTCCCGAGTGTGGCTCGCTCACTATCTACGATTCATGCCCTAACTTGGATTGCCCTATCAAAGTCGCCGAGCGACTCGTCCACTGGTGTTCGCCAGAAGCCGTCAACATCCCCACGCTTGGCCAAGCGACAATCGAGAAACTGGCCAAGCTGCGCCTCGTGCTGCACCCCGGCGAACTGTACGAGCTTTCCCCCGGCGACTGGGCACAGATTGACGGCCTTCCCGCGCCTCAGCACTCAGCCATCCAAACGCAAATGGAGGCTAGCAAGTCGGCCAAGCCAAGCGCGTTACTGTATGGCCTGCGTTTGCCGGGAGTGAGCGGGAGCTTGGCCAAGCGCTTGGTTGAAAAGTTCGGCCACATCGGTGCGCTGCAAGACGCAAAGCCCAAGGCAATTCAGGAAATTGACGGGGTTGATGAGGCGTTGGCATCTGGGATTCGTCAATGGTTTTGCGACTCAGTGAACAAGCGGGCACTGAAAACACTCGAGCGCAACGGCTTCAATTTTGACGCCTAAAGTTTAGCCACTTCCTCGGCGATCTGCACGGTGTTGAGTGCTGCGCCTTTCAGCAACTGATCGCCAACCACCCAGAAACTCAAGCCGTTCTCCATCGCGCAGTCCTTGCGAATTCGGCCGACTTGGCAGTTGTCCTTCCCTGCCAACTCAAGCGGCAGCGGATAACCGTTGGCGGTGACGTCGTTGTTCAAGTCGACCCCCGGTGCGGCGTTGATTGCCTCGCAGGCCTCCTCCACAGATACTGGCTTGTCGAATTCCGCGTTCACGGCGATCGAGTGGGCGCGGTACACCGGCACGCGCACGCAGGTAACGCTTGCCTGAAAATGCGGCAAACCCATGATTTTGCGCGACTCGTGCACCATTTTCATCTCCTCCTTCGTGTAACCGTTGTCGAGAAACACATCGACGTGTGGCAGCACGTTGAACGCGATCTGGTGAGGGTAAACGTCCAGGCTCGCTTCCCTGCCCGCGTTGATCTCGCCGACTTGGCGCTCAAGTTCCGCAATGCCCATCCCGCCTGACCCGGACACCGCCTGGTAGGTGGAGGCAAAAATCCGTCTCACTCCAAATGCTTGATGTAGCGGATACAACGCCATCACAGTGACGATCGTGGAGCAGTTCGGGTTGGCGATGATCCCGTTGTGCGTGACGACATCAGCGGCATTAATTTCCGGCACCACCAGAGGCACCGAGTCATCCATTCGGAAAGCGTTGGAATTATCCACCACGACGGCCCCGGCAGCCACTGCAGCCGGGGCGAACTCCAGCGAGGTGCCGCCTCCGGCGCTGAACAACACAATGTCCACGCCTGCAAACGAATCCTCGGTCAGTTCCTGAACCGGGATTTCCTCCCCACGAAACGAGACTGTTTTACCAACCGACCGCGCCGAGGCAAGTGGAGTCAGCCGCCCGACGGGGAAGTTGCGCCTCTCCAGCGTCTCAAGCATCTCAACTCCCACCGCCCCAGTGGCGCCCGCAATCGCAACATGCAAATCCTCACTCATAAAAGGCCGCGTACTGTAAGCCAGAATCAAATCCTGTCAATTATCCATACCACCCGCAAAACGTAAGCCTGTGTGCAGACTAGCAACACACTCTTGATATGAAATCATCCTTCC
>DASCOW010000339.1:0-2257 GCA_036012205.1 Verrucomicrobiota bacterium | reverse complement strand
CATCCATGCCCTGAACACGCTCGACCGCTGCACTGGTGCGCGGCTTGAATTGTGGGGCGCCAGACACGCCGCCAGCCTCGTCACCATTGCGTCGCTGTTCGAGCAGGACATCAGCAAACTCAACCTCAGCGACTATCCTGCAACCGACAAGGAGCAACCAGACTTCTTGAACATCTCCCGCTTTACCACCCCCGCGCAGTTGCTCGACTTGGCCAAGCGCAACACTGAAGTCAACGCAATTAGTCAAACGACAAACTTTCCGGGGGAAAAATCCGCCTGGCACGGCTTTGACCGTTTCGACTTCAAACTGGGCGACGCCAATTGCCGCATTGTCGCTCCAACCACGCCGGCATCCGGCAAGCCCTGGATTTGGCGTGCACGTTTTTGGGGGCACGAACCGCAAACTGATCTCGCCCTGCTGACCAAAGGTTGGCACGTCGTCTACTGCGAAGTCGGTGGCTTGTTTGGCAGCCCCAATGCCATAAAACGCTGGGATCGCTTTTACGAATTCTTGATCACCCAACATGGATTTTCAAAGAAAGCTGCTCTCGAGGGAATGAGCCGCGGAGGCCTGATCATTTACAACTGGGCAGCGAGCAATCCTGACAAAGTCGCTGCCATTTACGGAGACGCGCCGGTGTGCGATTTCAAAAGCTGGCCGGCTGGCATGGGTAGAGGCAAAGGCAGCGCTGGCACATGGAAACAATGCCTCGCCGCCTACAACTTCACTGAGGCCGACGCACTGGCGTACAAAGGCAATCCCATCGACAGGCTCGCCCCATTGGCAAAAGACGGCGTCCCGATTCTCCACGTCGTTGGCGATGCTGACAAAGTCGTGCCAATCGCAGAGAACAGCGACATCATCGAAAAACGCTACAAGACGCTCGGCGGCAAAATAGACGTCATCCACAAATCCGGAGTCGGACATCACCCCCACAGCCTAAAAGACCCAAAAACCATTGTGGATTTTTTCCTAAAACACACTTCACGCTAACTGCCACGCCGAGCCACTACGATGTCATTGTTGCCGGCGTGGGCTCGATGGGAGCGGCGACCTGTTATCACTTGACCAAGCGCGGCGCGAGGGTGCCCGGCATCGACAGCCAGTCGGTGCCCAACACAAGCTCATCCCACCACGGGGAGACTCGAGTCATCCGACTAACCTACCAGGAGCAACCCGATTATGTGCCGCTGCTGCGCGACGGTACAAACTTCGGGAAGAAATCGAACAGAAAACCAGCACCCAACTGCTCCACAAAACCAGCGTGCTGTACATGGGTTTCCCCGACGACGAAGCCATCAGAGGCGTCCGCCTGGACTCAAAAACGCACGACCTCCACTGCTCCAAACTAACGCACGCGGAACTGGCGCTCGATGGCAAGACACAGCGCCCTATCGTCTTCTCTGGCCTCTCTCGCTTTGCCTATTGATGGCGCTGGAGCATTGCCAAGCGCTTGACCAAGCGGCAGGATTCACCGCCATGAAGCGACTGCTGCTTACCCTCCTTTTCACAGCCATTGGCCAAGCGCTCATACTGGCCAAATCTTACAACGTTCTGGTTATCCAAACCGACGAGCACCACTTTAAGACGCTCGGCTGCTACGGCGGTAAAATCGTCGGCACACCGAACATCGACTGGATCGCAAAAAACGGAGCGCGTGCCACGAGTTTTTATGCCACCACGCCGGTTTGCTCGCCTTCACGCGGCGTGCTGATCAGCGGACGTTACCCGCAACACACGCCGGTCACGAACAACAACATCCCGATTGGCGATCACGTCGTGACCTTCGCCGAGGTACTGCGCCGGAATGGCTACAAGACCGGCTACGCCGGCAAGTGGCACCTCGACGGCTTTGGCAAACCGCAGTGGGCGCCCAAGCGGAAGTTTGGCTTCGACGACAACCGCTACATGTTCAACCGCGGCCACTGGAAGAAATTCGAGATCATCGGGAATGGTCCGCGCGTCGCGGCCATCAAGCAAGGCAAGCCGTCTTACGGCGTCGAAAACGCCGACAACAAATCATTCTCCACCGACTGGCTAGCCGACCGCACGATCGACTTCATCAACGCCAATAGGGCCAAACCATTCTGCTACATGGTCAGTTTCCCAGATCCGCACGGCCCAAACACCGTTCGCAAACCGTACGACACGATGTTCAAGAACGTGAACGTGCCCATTCCTGTCTCAGTCAACAAACCGCGCTCACAAACCCCGCGCTGGGGAGCGGCAAGCCCGAAGATCACCGCCGACACTGTA
>DASCOW010000338.1:0-5106 GCA_036012205.1 Verrucomicrobiota bacterium | reverse complement strand
GCCGGATGTACCGCAAAGGTCGAGCTGGTTCATCTGGTAATGGCCCATGCGACTGGCGAACTGCCCCATGCCGATCCACTCGACGTTCAGCGCGATCATGCCGCGCTTGGCCTGGTTGATGCAGCGGAGCTGCTTGTAGTCCGCCGCCTTGCCCTTGGCATCGTGGCCGTTGACGTTGAGCACAACGGGGCGTTTGCCGGAGAGCTTTGTCGGCTCGTACAGCAGAGCCGGTATCCACCAACCCGGCACGGCCTCGAAGCGCAGCTTCCGGATGCGATAGCCCGGCAGATCCTCGATGACGGCGCTCCATTCCACCTGCAGCGGCGTGTCCCGCCACTTCGCCGCCACGCCGCGAAAGACCACATTTTCGAGGATGTTCCGCCGGTACTCGGTAGCCTTGGCCTGCCATTCAGCGGCGCTGCGCAAGCGCGGCATGTCCGGCACGCGCGTCTCGTTGAACACCCTCACCTCCTCCAGTGCAAGGGCAGACCCAATAATTTCCTCCGCAAGCGCCCGCTCGATGGCACTGGCCGGTTTAAGTCCTTCGTCAGCGGCTTGGCCTGTGATTCCACCGAAAAAAACCAACCCGGCCAGCGAGCAGGCAATGACAACTATTTGTTTCATGAGAATTGGGCCGCTTGGCCAAGCGCTTGGTCTAAATCTTCACCTTGAACTGGTCGCCTTTTTTCAGCGACTTGGCGAAGCCGGCCATGAGTTGCGGAATCTGCTCGAGATCCTTGAGGCTGACCACCTCGACCGGCGAGTGCATGTAGCGGTTGGGCAGGCTGATGAGGCCACTCGGGATGCCGCCGCGCGTCCAAAAAACGGCGTCCGTGTCGGTGCCGCTCGTGGCGGAGATGGCCTCGTGCTGCAGGTTGATCTTCAGCCGCTTGGCCACCTGCTCGACGCGCCGGATGACCTCTGGGTGGTTGCAGTTGCCATGGGTGACAGTCGGCCCCTGACCAACCTTGATGTCGCCGTGCTGCCGCTTGTCAACGGTCGGGTAGTCGGTCGCGTGTGTGACGTCCATCACCAGCGCGACGTCGGGATGCAGCGAGTAAGCGATCTGCCGTGCGCCGAACAGGCCAACCTCCTCCATCGTGTTAGCGACAGCACACACCTCGGCATTGAGCTTGGCCTTGCCACTCTTGAGCAGGCGCAGCGTCTCGGCCACAGCCCACGTGCCAACACGGTTGTCGAACGCCCGCGCCACGGCGAGATCGTCGCGCAATAGTTCGAACTGGTCATTGAGCGTGATAGGGTCACCAACGCGGATGAGTTTCTCAGCGGCCTTGCGGGAGCCGACGCCAATGTCGACAAAAACCTCGTGAATCCTCGGTACCTTGAGCGCAGTGGTTGCAGTACTCATAAGGTGCGGTGCAACACTGCCGACGACCCCCTTCACTGGGCCTTTGCGAGTGTGTACGGTGACGCGCTGGGCCTTGGTAATCGCGGGGTTGGTACCGCCGAGCCGCCGCACGTACACGTAGCCGTTGTCGTCGATAAAATTGACGGTCATACCAATCTCGTCGGCATGGCCGGCGAGCATGAGCCGCGGGCCGCCACCCTTGTTGAGCACAGCAACACAATTGCCATAGGCGTCAGAATAGGTCTCGTCGGCGTACTGGCTGACATGGTCCATCCAGACACGCAGGCCTCGCGATTCATGGCCGGAGGGACTGGGTGTATTGACTAAAGTCTCAAGAAACTGGAGTGAACGCTTGTTCATGCGCGGCGATTAGGGGCAATGAACGAGGTGAATTCAAGTGCATTATCGACTTGCTTTTGGCAAGTAGCTTGCTCTGAATGAGACGTCCGTTCGGTCAAATGGCCAAGATTACGAAAAAAGTCCAGGAACGCCTTCGCGCCGGTTTGCGCCGGTTCAAGCCGCTGCTCAAATCGGCCAGGGAGCGCAACGCCAACCGTGCGGACACCGCCACGCTGGCGCTGGATTTGTTGTCAGACCTGTTCGGGTTCGACCGCTACTCGGAGGTGACGTCGGAGTTGGACAACCGCGAGGCGGTTTACGACTTCGTGATTCACTCCAGCGGCTCGGTCGCCATGCTGGTCCGGGTCAGCCCGATTAGTGCCGCGCCGGATGACCGTTACCTACTCGCCACGGCGCAGCACGCGCTGCTTAACGGCGTCGAGTGGATTGTCCTGACCAACGGCACCGGCTGGCAGGTACACCACGTCGAGGACACCGGCAAGACCAAGCCGGAGACGCCGGTGGTACTAGCGTTCGACTTGTCGCATATGCAGCCCGGCCGCGAGGCACATCTTGATACGCTGTTCCTGCTGACAAGCGAAGGACACCGGGGCGCCGGGCTGGATCATTTCCGGCTACGGCTGGAGGTGACGAACAGGCATTACCTCGGCGCGATGATGTTGAGCGACCCGGTCGTGGCCGCCGTGCGGCGCGAGTTGCGCAAGCTCAATCCCGACTTGCAGATCGCGGCGCTCGAGGTGCGCGAAAACCTGCTCAAGGGAGTGATGCGCCCGGATGTTGCCGCCAGTAGCGAGACCGCCACCGTGCTGGAGTTTTTGCAAAAGCTCAAACAGGACGCGCTCGAGGCCCGACGGCGGGCGGCAGATCCCAACCAATTTTCTAGCCGCAAATCTCCCGACAAAAAAAAGGCTGCGCCGCGCAAATGGACGGCCAAGCGCGGAGTCGCACGCCGGAAACCGGCCTCGACAACATTCAACGGGGCAGACAAAGACCGTGCCATTCTTCGGATATCCAAGGAAGCGGACATCAAAAAAGTGCTGCAACGCAGCGAGAGCACCCCGGATAAATCCCGCCGACGGGGGCGACTACTCAACTGGGGTTCCAAATCGTAGCGCTTGCCCAAGCCATGAAACGCCACCGCGCATTCACGCTGATCGAGTTGTTGGTGGTCATTGCCATTATCGCCATTTTGGCCGGCCTGCTGCTGCCAGCATTGGCTAAAGCCAAGGCTAAGGGACAGGAAATCTACTGCCTCAACAACATCAAGCAATTGACGCTCGCCGCCAAGATGTACTCCGGCGACAATGGCGATCGCTTTGCCTGGACCTTCACGCTCGTCGGCAGCCAGCAAAACCGAACATCGTGGTTCAACTATCTGCTCCCGTATCAGGAAACCAAAAAGACGCTTCGCTGTCCCAGCAAGCCGTTCAAGACCAAAGAGACGATTTACGACTTTGACCGAACCACAAACAACTACTCCGCAAGTTTCCGACTCGGCGGCTGCAACTGGCCCGGTGTCTGGGAATATGCTCCGCTGAAGGAAAGCGCCGTCCGCAGCCCCTCCACGCTCGTTTATAAGACCGACGGCGGCAGCCTGCCGGTCAACACCACCAACCCGAGGAAATGCGTCACGGCTCAATCACGCGAGAAACCCGGCTGCTGGATCATTCAAGACCCCGGCAGTAACGTACCATGCGGCTGTGGCACCAATCCCGGTGATCCCAATTGGGGCGGCCCGCACCTGCGCCACAGTGCCCGCAGCAATGTCAGCTTCACCGACGGCCACGCCGAGGTGCTGCCGTCGTTCAAGTGGTACTGGTCCGGCACGCCGTGGCTTGATCCCAAGCGCGGCGGTTAGCGGCAGCGCTTGACCAAGCGGAGTTTGCGCTTGAGCACATGCTGGGCCCGAGCGACCCTCGTCTCTTGAGCGAGACACGGGAGACGCCACAAACCATCATCCAACGCAAAGGCCGCGAGCCAATCGCGGCGCTGACTGCATACGACTTCCCCATGGCCAAACTGCTCGATACCGCCGGCGTGCCGCTGCTGCTCGTCGGCGACTCGCTGGGAATGGTCGTGCTCGGTTACCCGGACACCACACACGTCACGCTCGACGAAATGATGCACCACGTCCGCGCCGTGGCCCGGGCCAAGCCGCGCGGCCTCATCATTGCCGATCTGCCGTTTGAGACTTACGAGACGCCGGAGCAGGCCGTCGAGTCGGCCAAACGCCTGGTCACCGCCGGTGCCGAGGCGGTCAAGGCCGAGGGCGGGCGAACGATCCTGCTGCAACTCAAGGCAATCCGCGCCGCCGGCATCCCGTTCCTCGGTCACTTGGGCATGCTGCCGCAGCAAGTACTCACGGAAGGCGGCTACCACGTCAAAGGCCACAACAAGGCGCAACGCGAAGCGCTGCTCGCCGATGCCCAAGCGCTTGGCCAAGCGGGAGCGTTTGGCGTTGTGCTCGAACTCGTCACGCCAAGCGTGGCCGACGAGATCACCGCAGCGATCAGCATCCCGACAATTGGCATCGGCTCGGGCAGCGGTTGTGACGGGCAAATCCTCGTGACCACCGACCTGCTCGGCACCTCGCCGGATTTCATCCCCAAACATATACGACCGGATGAGTTGCTCCGGAAGCGGATGGTTGGCATAATTCGCCGCTGGAGGGAAACGCTGCCCAAGCCGCGAGCAACCCATGAGTAAACTGACCCATATCGACGCCGACGGAGATGCCCGGATGGTCGACGTCTCAGCCAAGCCGGCGCAAGCCCGCGAGGCGGTGGCCCGGGGCGAGATCCGTCTGGCCAAGACAACGCTCGACGCAATCGAAAGCGGCCAAGCGGCCAAGGGAAACGTGCTGGCAACCGCCCGCCTAGCCGGCATCATGGCCGCGAAAAAAACCGCCGACCTGATCCCGCTCTGCCACCCACTGCCGATCTCGCACGCCGAGGTCAACTTCGAAACGCCCGCCAGCCGCGATCGGATCGAGATCACCGCCACGGCGCGCATCGCCGACCGAACCGGCATCGAGATGGAGGCGCTCACTGCTGTCTCGGTCGCCGCGTTGACAATTTACGACATGTGCAAAGCCATCGACAAGCAGATGCAGATCACCGACATCCGGCTGCTCTCCAAAACCAAGCGATGAGCGCACAGCCAACCCAAGCCGTACAGCCGGCAGCGAACTACTCGTTCGACGACTCCGAGTTTTGGCGGACGATCCCCGCATGGCGCAGCATCGATGCGAAGACATTCGGCGACTTCCGCTGGCAACAGCAAAACTCAGTGACCTCCGTGCCGGCGATCCGGGAGGCGCTGCAGGACCTGGCCACACCGGCACTCATCGCTGACATCGAGACCGGTCTACTCAAGAC
>DASCOW010000337.1:0-12357 GCA_036012205.1 Verrucomicrobiota bacterium | reverse complement strand
GAGGACAAATCCGAAACTGCCGACCTCCTCCGCAAACACGGCGGCAAGACGGGTGAAGAATTGAAAGCTGAAGGGAAGTGAAACACCTCCTACTAATTGAAAGCAGTTTAGGGGTTGGGCTTCAAAGGCACGAAAAGGGTTTGTATCGATTTAGGGTACATTTAGGGGAAACCTTTTCCAATTATTGCCCTGCATTGCACCGTCTCCTCAAAAAACTAAAATCCAGAAAACTTTAATAAAAACAGGCATAAAACAGAGAAAAACTGGAGCGGGTGAAGGGAATCGAACCCTCGTGTCAAGCTTGGGAAGCTTGCGTTCTACCATTGAACTACACCCGCGTTGAATGGGAGGCGGAGTCTCCTGCCGAGCCGCCGCTTTGGCAATGTTTTTGTTTCACGGCTTGGGGGGTTCGAGGGTGCGGGCGATTTTGCCGTTCCGATCCCAGGCATAAATGCGGCCGTTGTCGGCGCCGCCGTAAAGCAGTTTGCCGTCGGTGGTGGCGTCGAGACAGTGCAGCAGGTCGGCGGCCTTGGCCCACGTTTTGCCGGGCCTCTTGCTTGACTCGTTGCAGACCCGCAATGCCCCGTCATCGCCGGCGGTGATCAACTCGGCTTTTTTCTCCGGCCAAGCGATGGCGGCGACGTTGCCGGGATGGCCGGTGACGAGGTTTTTTTGTTCACGAGTTTTTGTGTCCCAAATCTTGAGTTCCTTGTCGGCACCGCCGCTGGCAAGCAGTGCGCCGTCCGGCTTATAGGCGAGCGAGAGTACCGGCGAGCTGTGGGCTTCAATCTGCATCAATTGCTCGCCCTTGGCCAGACTCCAAAACCGAACCAGCTTGTCGGCGCCGGCGGTGGCCAGCGTTGTGCCATCGGGCGAGATGGTCACGTCAAAGACGGTTCCGTTGTGGGCCGACCAGCCCAGGCGCTTGGCCAAGCCGGCGATAGTCCAAAGAGCAACCTCGCCCGCTTGGCCGGAGGCGTTGGAGGCGGTGACGAGGGCGGCGCTGTCGGGGGTGAAGGTCATCGCAGAGACGCGTCCCGGCAGGTCGCTGATCTCCCCGACGAGCGACCACTCGGCGCTGTTCCAAAGCAGCACCTTCCGATACCCGCCGGTGGCGAGGTGTTTGCCGTCGGCGCTCCAGGCGACGGATTGGATGGCGTCGCGGTGACCGGTGAGCTTGGCCAGAGGCGGTTTGTCTTTCTCGGCGATGTTATGAACGGTGACGAAGTTGCCGTGGCCGGCGGCGAGTTGTTTGTCGTCCGGCGAGAGGGCGAGGGCGAACACCGGCCGGTAGCCGCCGGGCAGTTGGCCGAGCTTGGCCGGATCGAGCGATCTGGCCTTGATGACGAGCTCAGCGGGTAGCCACTCGGCCCCTGCGTCGATCCATCGGCCAAGCGTGGCGATCTGTTCGTCGTCCAGCTGTTTTTTCGGGGGCATGTGGGAGTCGCTGTCTGGTTTCAGGAATTGGATGATCCGACTCTCCGGCGATTTGCCGGGGATGAGTGCTGGGCCTTCTTCACCGCCTTTGAGCGCGAGCGCCCGCTTGGTGAGGTTCAGCTCGCCCTTGTTTTTTTTTGCGTTGTGGCAGCGGATGCATCGGTCGCGCAGCAGGTGCATCGCGCTCATGGCCGAGTCACCAGATTTGTCGTCGGCCGGGGCTTCGGCCCGGCTGACGGAGGGCCAAGCCGCCAGCATCGTCAGCGTCAGTCCGGCCCGGATGGAGGAGGTGAGGCTGTGTACGAGCGGCATCATGTGTGTGGCGGACCATTTAACCTTGCTAGACGACTCTTTGCTAGGCGGAGTTTTTTTATTTTTGCGAATCCTTTTTCAGGTTGGCATCAAAGATACCGAGGGGGCAGAATCTGCCCGCCGTTTTTTGAAATCGCTTGCCGGCCGGTGGTATGGCCTTTCGGCAGTGGAATCGATCGTGTGGCGCTTAACATGGAGTTTGACCTAGTTATCATCGGGGCCGGGCCGGGAGGGTACACTGCCGCGATCAAGGCGGCGCAGGTTGGCATGAAGACGGCCATCGTCGAGAAGGAACATAATCTCGGCGGCACCTGCCTCAATGTCGGCTGTATTCCCAGCAAAGCGCTGCTTGCATCGACCGAGTTGTATTATGAGGCACAGAAGCATTTTGCTCTGCACGGCATCAAGATGGACGGGCTGGCGGTGGATGTCGGTGTGATGATGAAGCGCAAGGACGGGGTGATTCGCAAGATGGCGCGGGGCATCGACTATCTCATGAACAAAAATGGCGTCGAGCGCTTCGCCGGCCATGGCCGGATCGTTGGGCCGAACGAGGTGGGGGTGACCGGCGACGGGGGCCAACAGCGCCTGAAGGCCGAGCGCATATTGATCGCCACCGGCAGTCGGGCCGCCAGTTTGCCGTTTCTTGAGTTCGATGGCGACACGGTGTTGAGCAGCAGCGACGCGTTGGCGCTTGGCCAGGCACCGGGATCAATGCTTGTGATCGGGGGCGGGGCGATAGGGCTCGAGTTGGGCTCCGTCTGGGCCCGGCTTGGCACTGCGGTGACGGTGGTGGAGTTTTTGCCGCGAGTTGCCCCAACGTTCGACGAGGACATTACGGAGACGCTGCAAAAACTGCTGAAGCGGCAGGGGCTGAAATTTCATCTTGGCACCAGGATTGAGTCTGCGGAGCAGACGGAGGGTGGCGTCAAACTGACGGCAGCCAAAGGTGCCGAAATGATCGAACTCGAAGCCGAGAAGGTGCTCGTCGCGGTTGGCCGCAAGCCGAACACGGAGGGTCTCGGAGTCGCTGAGGCCGGTGTGGAACTGGACGAGTGCGGCTGCATCAAGATCAACGATGAGTGGCAGACCAGTGTGCCTGGCGTTTTTGCAATCGGCGACGTCTCAGGCGGGCCGATGCTGGCGCACAAGGCTGAGCAGGAGGCGGTTGCTGCCATTGAGCGGATGGTTGGGCGGGTGGGCAGAGTAAATTACGATGTCATACCTTCGGTCGTCTACACTTCGCCCGAGGTGGCAGCGGTGGGCCTCAACGAGGTGGAGGCTAGGGAAGAAGGGTACGAGGTCGCGGTGGGAGCGTTTCCATTTCAAGCCAACGGACGGGCTGTCGCGGGCGGACATGCGGACGGGTTGGTCAAGGTCATCGCCGACAAGGGTAGCGGACGGTTGTTAGGCGTGCAGATTCTCTCGGCCAACGCCTCGGAGCTGATCGCTGAGGCGGTGCTATTGATGGAGTTGGACGGTAGTGCGGAGGACTTGGCCCGGACGATCCACGCGCATCCTACGATGTCGGAGGGCCTGCGGGAGGCGGCTCACATCGCCATTGGTCGGTCGCTGCACACCTGAGCGCTTGGCCAGGTGCCAGCCCTGGCTACTTGTCCGTTGGCGCAGGGTCCCGATCCGGGAAATCAACAGCTGGCTTAGTCGGTTCAGTCGGTTCAGTCGGTTTGTATTTGCCGGTGGCGTCCACGTTAAGGATTTCGATGATGGCGTCCGTGATATCGTTTTTGCCGTTGGTGTAGAGGATGGTGGGAGTGCGAGGCAGTGGGACGTCCTGTGAGGAGTCGATGACCCAGTCATAGCCCAGTTCCTTGGCCTTGGCGTTGATGATTTCCTTGATTTCGTCGAGGCGGCTTTTGCGGAGCCGGTAGCTTTGGTCGCCGAGGGTTTTCTGGGCGTTTTTATTGAAATCAATGATTTGCTGCTTGAGTCGCTCGAACTCGCCGAGTTTTTCCTGTGCTTTTTTTTGATCTTCGGCGCGTTTTTGATCGGAGTTGGCCGGATCTTGTATGCTGGCGTTGAGGCGGTTGTACTCTTCACGGAGCTGGTCCAAGTCCTTGACCAGGCCGGCGCGGGCTTTGTCGAAGTCTCTCCCGCGTTCCTGGAGTTGCTCGTTGGACAGTTTGGTTTTCCAGTAGCTGTCGAAGGCTTTGAGGAGGTCGATGGTGGCGATCTTAACTGGTTGCTGCGCGGTGACGCTCGTGGTGAGACAGGCCAGCGCCATCGACAGGAGGCCTACTTTAGTCAAGGATATGTACATCATGTTTTGTGCTGTTTTCATCAAATTGGATCAAAATGCGCGGTTGGTACCGATACCGAAGTTAAATTGTCCACTCCCGCCGACGTAGTCTGGATGAGTGATCGGGAAGCCGTAGTCGAGCCGCAATGGCCCGAGCATTGGCACGGTGAGCCGCAGGCCGATGCCCCAGTTGTCGGCGTAGTTGGATAAATCAAAATCGTAGGGATCCTCGTACACCATGCCGATGTCGTAGAAGAAAGCCAAACTCAGCTTGTCGATGATCGGGATTTTGTACTCAACCGAGCTGAACCAGTAGCTGTTGCCCCCCAAGGCCTCCCTGCCGTTGGTGATGACCGGGGTCCATTTTTCCTGAGGTTTCCATTGTTCTGCTGGGTCGTCGGGATTGTACGGTGTCTGCCAAGAATCAAATTTGCCTGGAACGCTTGAATTCTCTACAAAGAACGGATAGTCACTTTTACTATCAACCGGAATAAACTTTTCCACGTTGTCCTTATCCTTCACATAGTAGCCGAATGTGTCATTATCCCAGCCATGTTTCCATTTGTTCAAACGCGGACCAATGTCGCGGTAGTCGTAGCCGCGGAGCGTGTAGGCGCCGCCTAGGAAGAAACGATCAAACAATGGTACGCGCCTGCTGTCACCGAATGTGTCCACAACACCCAGCTTGCCGATAACCTCCCAGACATGCCCTTCAGCGAAGCCGGGGTAAAAGTAGGCGGTCTCCAATTCGAGGCGGTACATCTCTGTGTCACCGCTCAGCGGGCCGCCGGCAATATCTGCGTTCAGTCGGGTATGTTGGCCGCGGGGGGGGGTCAATCCGTGATTGAGGGTGGTATAGGCGAAGAACAGGCCCAGCTTGGACACCAGACGGTTTTGGTTCAACTCAGAGTACTCGCCTTCTGCCTTCCGGTCCATGTCGTAGGCCCTGTCGAAGGGATTGTTGTCAGAGAGACCCGTTGGCACTTCATACAAGCCGTTCGCGAGGATGTCGTGCTCCATTAACATTTCGGCGTAGGTGGAACGGTCATGGATTCCGATGGACTCGATGGTGTAGTCGACCCCCCCGGTGACAAAATCGTTCCAGAGTCTCCGGGAGAGACCAAGCTTGGCGCCGGTTTGCTGCTGTTGAAAGTAACGGCTAAAATACTCAATTTCGCGATGGTACAAGTCGACGGACAACCGCAGTTTGCGGTCGAGAAAATAAGGCTCTTCGAATGTGATCTGATAGTCCTTCCGCCGCGTGCCGGCGGTGATTTGCAGGCGAAATTTCTGCCCGCCGCCGGTGAAGAACGGTGGGTTGAACAGATCGAAGTTGCCCTGCACAAACGCGGCTTGGGCGAACATCGCCTCGATGGAGCTGTACCCAAATCCCATGATGAGGTTCCCCGTTCGTCCCTCCTCCACGCCAACGATGAGATTGCGGCGGTTGGGCAGTTCGGGGATTTTCTCGATCTGCGTATCAACCCCTTCAAAAAGCCCTGTGCCCTCAAGTCGGCGTTTGCTTAACTCCACGCCGACCATGTTGAACACCTCCCCGGGGGAAATTGCCAACTCGCGACGGATCACCTTGTCCTTGGTTCGGGTGTTACCGCGAATTTCCACCTTCTCTACGTAGCTCAATTCGCCCTCGGTGATGTTGTAAGCGAGGTCCATTGTGCCTTGGTCGGTGTTGGGCACCTTGGTCACGCGCACTCGGGTGTCGAGATAGCCGTACGCTTCGTAGAAGTCCCGAATGGCGTCCCGATCCTCGTTAAGTCCGGTGGGGGTGAAGATGGCGCTCTCGAGCATGTATGGGACCACCGGACGCTCAAGAACCTGCACCCCGCGTCGTATCTGGTCTTCAGTGAAAAGTGTGTTGCCCTCGAAGGTAACATTGCCGACTTGGTACCGATAGCCCTCGTACAGGTCCAAGCGGATCACCATTTTGCCTTCCTTGGGGTATTCGAACTTGATCTCGCTCACATTGAAATCGATGTAGCCCTCGTCCTGATAAAATCGAGTGAGCATTTCCAGATCCTCGTCCCACTGCTCGGTTTCGAATTTTCCGCTGCCGGTCAGCCACGACATCCACCAGCGGCGGCGCGTTTTGAACACCTTGCGAAGCTCGCGCTGGGAGAAGGCCAAGGTGTTCTCGAACACAACATCGTCAATCTTCACTTTCACCCCGGGTTCGAGTTGGAAGACGACGGTTGCTTGGCCAAGCTCCTCGTCGTGCTGGATCTCGTAATCCACCTTGGCCTGATGGTAGCCGCCCTTTTGGTACTCCTTCAGGAGGGTGCGGGTGTCAGAGAAAACCCTTGGCCGGCTGAGGGTCTCGCCGGTTCGGGCGCGGATTTTCTTTCGCAGCTTGCTGTCGCGGAACTTGCGTCCCCCTGTGTTGCCCTCGAAGAGGATTTCGGTGACGATCGGCTTGCCGACGAGCGTGTAGGTCACCTCCACCCCGTCGGCGACTTTTTTCTCGGTCACGTAGACGTTCTCGAAGAAGCCGGTGTTGCGTAGGTTATGGATGTCATCGTTGCTGGCTTTTTGTGAATAGGAATCGCCCTGTTTGAGGCGGATGTTGGCGCGGATGAGTGCATCGCTGGCGGCAGCTTGGCCAACGTGCTGCAGGGTGATTTTTTGAACAATAGCCGTCCGGGGAACCGGGCCACCGACCTGCCCCAAGACCGAACCGCACCACAGCAACAACGTTACGACAGCTAGCGCCTGGCCAAGCACCCGCAGCCACCGCGCAGTGCTAGTCACCCTGCGGGACGTCATCGTTGCCAAAATTGGATAAAGTCTCAAATCTCGTGTAACTCTTCAAAAAAGTCAGTCGCACATCCCCGGTCGGGCCGTTGCGTTGCTTGGCGATGAGCAGGTTCACCTGCCGGGCGTCGCTTTCGGGATCATCGGTGTCGTCATCCACTCCGCCCGGTTTGTACAACAGGCCCACCAGATCGGCATCCTGCTCGATCGTGCCAGACTCACGGAGATCTGACAGGCGCGGCTTTCGGTTTTTGTCCTTCTCAAGCTCGCGATTGAGTTGGCTCAGGACAACCACCGGGACACCCAATTCCTTGGCCATCGCCTTGACGCCACTGGAGATTTCCGCAATCTCCTGCTGGCGGTTCTCAGTGCCGCGCCGGGAAGTAGAATGAAGCAACTGCATGTAGTCAATGACAAACAACTTGATGCCGTGCTGCTGCGACATGCGGCGCGCCCGCGCCCGCAACTGCAGGATCGAGAGGCCGGCCGAGTCGTCAATGTGCAGTTTGGATGCCGCCAACTTGCCGGAGGCATCGACGATTTTTGGGAAATCCCCCCTCCGGAGGAGGCCCTCGTGCATTTCACTCAAGTTGATGCGGGCCATTGAGCAGATCATGCGCATGACCAGCGAGTCTGCCGACATCTCTAGGCTGAACACCCCCACCGGCAGGCCTCCCTTTAGCGCAACGTGCTCCACAATGTTCATTGCCAGTGATGTTTTGCCCATGCTCGGCCGGGCTGCAACCACGATCATTTCGCCGCTTTTCAGCCCGTTGGTCATTTTGTCAAGTGCATCAAAACCAGTCTTGATGCCACCGATGGCGTTTGGATCCCTGAAGATCTCCTCAATCTTTCTTACGGCCTCCGTGACGTGTTCCTTGATGCCGACGATGTCCTCGATGCTGTGCTCTTTGCGGATATCCAGCACCGACTGCTCCACTTGACTGATCAAGGCATCGACCTCGCCGCTCCCCTCGTATGCGTCGGCGATCGCGCGGGTGCAAGTATGGATGACTTTTCGCAGGAACCACCGGCCCCGCACGATGTCGAGATAATACTCCAAGTTCGCCGCTGACGGCACCCCGTCCTGCAATTCAGCCAAATAGGCCACGCCGCCGGTGTTGTCCAGCTCTCCGTCGGTGCGCAGTTGGTGCGACAGCGTCAGCAGATCGATCGGGTCGTTGCGTTCGCTCATCTTCAACAATGCCGAGTAGATCGCCCGGTGCCGGAGGTCGTAAAACACCGACTCGTCCTTGACCTTGTCGATGCAGACGGGGAGATTTTCGTTCGGATCCAAAAGGATGCAGCCCAGCACGCCCTGCTCAGCGCCGGTGTCGTGCGGCGGCGTGCGGTCGAGCGGCGCAGCGGCGAGCGGATCTTTTTTTCGCGGGGTTTGTTTCAGGTCGGCGGATTCAGCGGGCGGTATCTCCAGCACATCAGGCATGACCCAAGAAGAACGGAAACTGGTCTGCGACGCAACGAATAGAACTTGGCAAGTTGCTCGACGCTTATTAACACGGTATTCGCAACGCTTGGCTAAGCCGCAAGGGGCGGGAGCCAGACAATCAATCCGCAGATGCCGCAGATGAGCCAGTGCAATCACATCGGCGCAAATCTGCGTCATCTGCGGATAAATGGTCAAAGATTCTGGCAAATAGGTGAACGAAACCGAATACAAAGGAGGAAGTACGAGATACAGGTACAAGTTGATTTCCCGCAGCTTGGCCAAGCGTCTCCGCGCTTGACCCCGCTTGGCCAAGTCGCAGAAGCTACGCGCCTGTTTAAAAGGATGGCCCTGAATCAATCCATACTCAACAAGCTGTGCGACATCGTCGGCGCCGAAAATGTGCTGACAGCGAAGGAGGACCTCATCCCGTACGCCTTCGACGGCACGGCGGCGCTGAAGGAAACACCCGGCTGCGTGGCGTTCGCGGCCGGCACGGAGCATGTCAGCAACGTACTGAAACTGGCCAACGACACCGGGACGCCCGTGGTCACGCGCGGCTCGGGCACCGGCCTCAGCGGCGGCAGTGTGCCGGCGGTCGACTGCATCGTGCTCTGCACGGTGAAGATGGAGCAGGTTATCGAGGTCGATGCCGCCAATCTCACCATGATGGTCGAACCGGGCGTGACGACGGTTAGAATTGCCGAGGACGCCGCGAAGGCGGGGCTGTTTTATCCCCCGGATCCGGGCTCGATGAAGATTTCCACCATCGGCGGCAACGTCGCCGAAAACTCCGGTGGCCTGCGAGGACTGAAGTACGGCGTCACGCGCAACTACGTGATGGGCCTTGAGGTGGTGCTGCCCGATGGCGAGGTGATGTGGCTCGGCAACAAGTGCGTGAAGGACGTCGCCGGTTTTTCGCTCAAGGACGTGATGATCGGCAGCGAAGGCACGCTCGGCGTCATCACGAAAGTGCTGCTCAAACTCATCCCGAAACCGGCCGCAAAAAAAACGATGGTCGCCACCTTCAGCGCGATGGATGCCGCGGCTCAAACCGTCAGCGACATCATCGCCGCGCAGATCATCCCGTGCACGCTGGAGTTCCTCGACCGCACCACGATCCATTGTGTGGAGGACTTCGCGAAAGTCGGCCTGCCGCTCGACTGCGAGGCGCTGCTGTTGATGGAAACCGACGGCCATCCCGCTGCCGTCGCCGAGGAAGCCGCCAAGATGGAGGAACTGGCTAAGGCCAATGGCGCGATGGAAGTGCGCGTGGCCAGAGACGCCGCCGAGGCCGACCAACTCGCCACTGCCCGCCGCAGTGCCTTCAGCGCGCTCGCCCGTCTCGCGCCCACGACCATCCTTGAGGATGCCACCGTGCCCCGCAGCGAACTGGCGCACATGATTCGTTTCGTCGCCGAGGTTGCAAAAAAGCACGAGTTAAAAATCGGCACCTTCGGCCACATGGGTGACGGCAACCTCCACCCCACCTTCCTCACCGACGAACGAAACAAGGACGAAATGCACCGCATCCACGAAGCGTTCACGAAAATCTTCGACGAAGCCATCCGCCTCGGCGGCACCATCACCGGCGAGCACGGCATCGGCCTCGCCAAGAAGGAATTCCTCCCGAAATTCGCTGGCGGGGCCCAGATGCGAGTCATGCGAGACCTGCGAAAGGCGCTGGACCCCAAGGGCACATTGAATCCCGGCAAGATGTTTGATTGATGCCTGACACAACACAGCAGCGGCATGCGGTGTTGGCGGAGGCAATTCGGCGGCATGACCGGGCGTATTATGTCGAGGCGCAGCCGGCGGTCAGCGACCGCGAGTACGACCAGCTTTACCGCGAACTGCTCGACCTCGAGGCGGCGCACCCGGAGCTCCGCACCCCCGACTCGCCGAGCCAGCGCGTCGGCGGCGCGCCGACCGACGGCTTTGAGACGGTTCGGCATGTGCTGCCGATGATGAGCCTCGACAACACCTACTCGCAGGAGGAGGTGCGCGAGTTCGTTGTCCGCGTGCAAAAGCTGCTGCCTGGCGAACCGCTCGAGTGGCTCGTCGAGCCGAAGGCCGACGGCGTCGCGATCAGTCTCCGGTTTGAGAACGGCCTGTTCACCCGCGGCACCACCCGCGGCGACGGCATAGCCGGCGACGATGTCACGGCCAACCTGCGCACCATCCGCACCATCCCGCTCCGTCTCAACGCGCTTGGCCAAGCGGACGCCCCCGAGGTGTTCGAGGTGCGCGGCGAGGTGATCATGACGCGCTCCGGTTTTGAGAAGCTCAACCGCAAACGCGAGGCTAACGGCGAGCCACTCTTTGCCAACCCCCGCAACGCCACCGCCGGGTCGCTCAAGCAGCTCGACTCCGCTCTCGTGGCCAGGCGGCCGCTCGACATCGTTCTTTATGGTAGCGGCGAGATCGTTGGCGGCCCGGCGATCGACTCGCAATTCGGCTTGCTCGACGCGCTTGGCCGGCTTGGCTTCTGCACGCCGGAGCACACCTGGCACTGCTCCGGAGTCAGCGAGGTGCTAGACGCCATCGCGGAGCTGGACCGCGTCCGGGGCGGCTTCAACTACGACACCGATGGTGCAGTCATCAAGCTGAACAGCTTCACCCTGCGCGAGCGCATCGGCGCCACCGCCAAGGCGCCGCGCTGGGCCATGGCCTACAAATACGCGCCTGAGCAGGCGCAGACCATACTCAACTCGATCACCGTGCAGGTCGGCCGCACCGGCACGCTCACGCCGGTCGCCGAGCTCGCGCCGATCTTCCTCGACGGCTCCACCATCAGTCGCGCCACGCTGCACAACGAGGACGAAATCACCCGCAAAGACATCCGCGTCAGCGATACAGTTATCATCGAGAAGCGCGGCGACGTCATTCCCGGCGTCATCAGCGTTGTGAAGGAATTGCGGCCTGTCGGTGCTGAGCCGTTCGACATGCAAAGCGTCACCGGCGGCCAATGCCCCGAGTGCGGCGCCGGAATCGCAAAGGACGAGGCGTTCGTCGCGTGGCGCTGCATGAACATGCAATGCCCTGCGCAGGCGGCACAGCGACTCGAGCATTTTGCCACCCGCACCGCGCTCGACATCGACTGTCTCGGCGACATCGTCTCGGACAAGCTCGTCGAGCGCGGCCTGGCCAGCGAGCCGCTCGACCTGTTCGGCCTCACCGTGGAGCAACTTGGCCCGCTCAACCTCGGCACCGAAGATGAACCGCGCGTGTTCGGCGAGAAAAATGCCACCAAGCTCGTCGAGTCGGTTGCGCGTGCACGCGGCATGGGACTCGATCGCTGGCTGTTCGCGCTGGCCATTCCCGAGATGGGCCAGACGATCGCCGGCAGCTTGGCCAAGTTTCACGACAACTTGCCCGCCGTCGCCGCGTCGCCGTTGCTGCGCGACGTCATCGCGCTGGAAGAAAAAGTCGCGGAGACGGTACGGATCAATCCGCGCTCGCGAAAAAACCGGCCGAATTCGGACGCCGACAAAGCCGGGCGAGAGAAGTTGTACACGGGCTTGATTTCAGAAATCCGTGATTTGCTTGGTCGTCTGGAATCGCTTGGCTTCGCGAAGATCACGAAGGAGAACGGCGACCATCCGCCCAACTACACCACCGAGGTTGGGCCGTCGGTGGCGCGTTCCGTGCTCGACTGGTTCACGTCCGAGACTGGCTGCACCACCCTCGAGTGCTTGGCCAAGCTCGGCATTGATCCGAAGGGCGGCAGGCCAAGCGGCGGCGGCGTGTTCGCCGGGAAGATGTTCGTCATCACCGGCACGCTGCCGACGATGAATCGAGACGAGGCCAAGGCGAAGATCGAGGCCAACGGCGGTATAACCACCGGCAGCGTCAGCAAAAATACCGACTACCTCCTCACTGGCGAAAAAGCTGGCTCGAAACTGGCCAAGGCCAAGTCACTCGAAATTACCATCCTCGACGAAGCCAAGTTTCTCAAGCTGTGCGGGGGGTGATTAGCGGCGTTGGCGAGTGAAAAAAGAAGTGGCGGAGAGAGAGGGATTCGAACCCTCGATAGGCGTTAACCTATACTCCCTTAGCAGGGGAGCGCTTTCAACCACTCAGCCATCTCTCCGAGCGGGCCGCGCAGCTTGGCCAAGCGTGTGCCCGGGGTCAAGGC
>DASCOW010000336.1:0-1937 GCA_036012205.1 Verrucomicrobiota bacterium | reverse complement strand
CGGACAGCGGTGATCGCCATCTCGAAACTGTCCATCGTGGGCAACAGTTGCTAGATGAGTGCTTCATTGGCGTAGCGGATGGCGTCCTGTTTCTCCTTGGCCAGGCGCTTGCGCAGGTTGTCGGACTCGGCGACTTGTCGCTGGAGTCTGTCATAAAATTCCTCCGCTTTGGCTGCTTGTTGCCGGAGTTCCTTGAGTTCCTCGGGCGTGGGGGGCGGGAGTTCCTCCTCCACTACGTCTTCAGGCTCCGTTTGGTTGGGCGCTTGGTTTTCCGGTTCCTGATCAGTCCGAGCCGTGGTGTCTTTTTCCTCCGGGTCGGCAATCTCGATTTGGCTCCTCCTTTTTTCTTCCTTGTTGTCTTCCTTACTCATGAATTTTGCCGATAACCGGCGGCAAATGTTGTACACGACCCTCCCAGACAGGGCAACCGTGAAGGAGGGAGGCGGTGAGTCGGGAGGTTGTTTGCATCGGCCTGAGTTTAACGGTACGGTTCGAGCAGGTTTTAACGAATGCCGGAAAAGACCAGAAAAGAGGTGCAGCCCCAGGCTCGCGAGTTTTTTGACAAGGGACTTGTCGCCCTGCGCAAGGAGAATCTCGATTATGCGACCAAGCTCTTCGAAGATGCGCTGCGGCGGGAGCCAGGTTTTTTCGAGTGCCGTGAGGCGCTCCGACTCAACCAGTTTAAGCGGGCAGGCAAGAAGAGCAGCATCTTCAAGATGTTCGGTAAAACAGCCTCGACGTCGCTCCTGCCCAAGGGACAGTTGGCGTTGAAGAAAGATCCGATCGAGGCCATCGAGGTGGCCGAGCAGATTCTAAACGAAGACCCGTACAGCGTGATGGGTAACAAGCTTCTGGCAGATGCCGCCACCGAGGCGGGATTCCCGCGCACGGCGGTGTTCGCTTGGGACCTGGTCATGAAGCAGCAGCCAGATAACAAGGCCTACACGATGCGATACTGCCAGGCGTTGGTGGACAACGGCGAAATGGCCAAGGCAGAAGAGACTTGCGCAGTGTTGGCCAAGGCGCACCCTGGCGATCAGGAGGTGCAGCAACTCTCAAAAAACATGACGGCCAACCGCACGCTATCCGAGGGAGGCTACGACAAGGTCGCCTCCGGTGAGGCCGATTACCGGGCGGTGCTCAAGGACGAGGAGGAGGCTGTGTTGCTTGAGCAGGAAAACCGGCGCTCAGAGCAGGAGTCCACTGCCGAGAACCTGATTCGCGAGTACGAACAACGGATCGAAGCCGAGCCGGACAATTTGCAGCTCATCCGTTCATTGGCAGAGCTGCACTGCAGGGTAAAGGAATTCGACCGCTCCATCGAGTACTATGAGAGGTTCAACAAGACGAACCTGCGCTCCGACGCCGCCGTGGACCGAGCCATCGTGGACACGAGGCTGATGCAGTTCGACTGGCAAATCGAACAAGCCGGTGAAGGCGAGGCGGGCGAACTGGAGGCCAAGCGCAAGGCGTTTGAGATGGAGCAGATTCAGCGCCTATCCGAAAGGTACCCGTCCGACCTGTCGCTGCGGTATGACCTTGGCGTGCTGCAGATTGAGGCCGGGGAGATCACTCTGGCGATCCAATCCTTCCAGCGCGCGCAGGCCAACCCACACCGGGAGATCGCCTCGCTGATGTACATTGGCCGCTGCTTTGCCAAGCGCGGCATGAACGACATGGCGGCCGGCACCCTGCAAAAGGCGCTCGACAAAAAAGAAGTCATGGACGACGAGAAGATGGATTTGCACTACCAACTCGGCTGTGTGCTCGCCTCGATGGATCGCAAGGTGGATGCGATTGAGCAGTTCAAAATCATTTACGAGCGAGACATAGGCTACCGCGATGTTGCCGAACGGGTGGATGCCCACTACGCCAACCTTGGATAGGCGGCGTACGGATACGATGAAATCAATGACCGGCTACGGGCGCGGCGAGTG
>DASCOW010000335.1:0-4243 GCA_036012205.1 Verrucomicrobiota bacterium | reverse complement strand
GGGGAAGCCTTACATCCAGCGCTTGGTTTGGTTTTGCCTTGAACCGACGGTCTCTCCAACAAGATCGACTTGGTCGCTAGCTCAATATTTAAAAACCAATCGACCCACTGCCCTGTCCATCTTATTTCAATTTTTTGTTGAAGACAGCCGCTCCCTCTCGCATCTTTCCGGTGTTACATAAAACGTTACGCACGATGAAAACCTTGATTCACACAAAATCGTCCCACGCTCGTGCCCGGCTGGGATTCACCCTGATCGAGTTGCTCGTCGTTATCGCAATTATCGCCATCCTTGCGAGCATGCTGCTCCCGGCGCTGGCCAAGGCCAAGGCCAAGGCACACCAGATCTCCTGCATGAACAACTACCGCCAGCTTCAGTTTTGCTGGCAGATGTATATTGACGACAACAATGACCACCTCCCGCCCAACGCCACTATCAGTGGCAGTTCTCGTGGCACTTGGTCCGCCACCGCAGCGACTTGGATCAACGGCAACGCCTATTCTGACGCCACAGATCAAAACATTCGCAAAGGTGTCCTTTTCAAGTACAACGACTCGGTCAAAATCTACAAGTGCCCGTCCGACATCTCCACCGTACTCGACCGCGGTAAAATTCCTCGTTTTCGCAGCGTGGCAATGAATATGCATATGAACCACATCCCTGATCCACGGGATCGCACGAGTTGGCACAAGTTCTCCGAAATCGTCTCGCCGCCTCCCTCCAACGCATTTGTTTTTATCGACGAGCACGAGGGCAGCATCGACAACGCGCGCTTCACCGTTACCCAACGACACGAATGGCGTTGGATCGACTTCGCCGGCACGCGGCATGATAACGGGTGCGTGCTCAGCTTTGCTGACGGCCACTCTGAACTTTGGAAGTGGAAAGAAGCGCGCACTCTGGAAATTTCTCAAATGAACGGCTGGATTCAAGGCCAGACCGGCGTGTTCGGCAAGGACCGCGACCTCGGGCGCATCTACGACGCCATTCCGAAAATCCCGCTTTAAGCCGTTTTCACTTGAACTTACGGATGCAATAAAGAGACTTCTCTCCTCTCAAAAACAGCTCCTCGCCCACCAGCGCGGCCGATGCGCTGAAACGGTCGTCCAACTCATTCAATGCCAACGCCCTTGGTTCTGCGTCATCGCTGATGACTAGCGTTTTCCCGTTTCGATCCGTCACGTAAATTCGTCCCGCAGCTGCCACCGGCGAAGAATAGATATTGAAAACTGACCTCAACCGAAACGGTCCGCTTGGCTCGTCGCCCGTGCGGGCGTTCACGCGGGACAACACCCCTTGATAGTGACGCAGGTAATACAGCCAACCGCTATAGAGCAATGGCGACGGCACATACGAGGTTCGGCGGTTTTTTTGCCACACGATCCGCTCCGTGCCGGTCAGGTCACCCTTCGCCCCTGCCAAGCGGATCGCCAGCAGTGTCTGCTTCTCGTAACTTCCTGAGGCATACACCATGCCTGCGGCCGACACCGGCGAAGCTACAATGTTCCCCGGCAACCCACCTGCCTCCCAAATCACCTGGCCTGTTTTTAAATCGTACCCGCGCACTCGCCTGGTTCCGCTGACCGCCACCTGAGTTTGGCCATCGTGTTGGATGACGATCGGAGTCGCCCATGAAGTAACCTCATCCCTTGATCGACGCCAGATTTCCCCGCCGGTGCGCTTGTTCAACGCGGCGATGAACGATTTCCCCTCGTGATCCCAGTTCACCACCAGTGTGTCGCCGTGAAGCACGGGTGACGAGCCCTCCCCGTGTCCGTGCTTCACCTGCATGTTCCCGAAATTCTTCAACCATACCAGGCGTCCACCAATATCGAGGCAGTACAGGCCGTTCGATCCGAAAAAGGCGAACACATGGTCGCCATCAGTCACAGGAGAGTTCGACGCCCATGTAGCCGACTCATGCGTGCTCTCGTGCGGTTGGCGCGTTGCCACTGTTCGCCTCCAAACCACCTCTCCGCTTTGGCGATCTAGTGCCATCACCGCGAACTGATGGTCGAACATCGGATTTATGTTGTTGTGCGCACCGTCCGGGGTTGAGCCGGCAAACGGCTTTTTTGGCCCGGTTTCCTCGGCGGTGGTGACGAAAACCAGATCACCCCAAACAATCGGCGACGAGTGACCAAGGCCGGGTAGGCCAATTTTCCATCGGACATTTTTTGTCTCACTCCACTCCACTGGTGGGTTGGCCAGCGGCCCGACTCCAGTGGCCAGCGGTCCGCGCCACTGCCCCCACTGCACGCGCGGATCTGCCGCTTGGCCAAGTATTGCTGCGGACTGCAGCAGGATTCCGCAAAGCAAAGGCAAGCCAAGTTTGTCCCACATAGGATTGATAATGGTCTTCATGTTGGCGAAAGCATGACGCGCACCCTGCCCTGTTGCACCGACAATTTCAACCCGTCCAAACTAACGAAAACACTGAACCAGTTTGGCTAACACGATCACCTCCCATCTCTGAATTAATTTATAAATGACTTACGAGGGTGTTTTATTGGAGTAATCCCCCTCTTCCCATCCTGATAGGGGGTAAGAGGGTTGACAGGGGTGGTAATCTATTTGCCGCTATTTTGTGGCTGCGTAGCTCAGTTGGTTAGAGCGTGGGACTCATAAGCCCGAGGTCGCTGGTTCAATTCCAGCCGCAGCTACCACTTCAATTTTTCCGACAATTCCCAATGCCAAGTTCATCTAATGCTATCCATTAAGAGTATCTCGAAAGCGTTTGCCGGGCGGACGTTGTTCTCTGATGCGTGTTTACAGATCAACCGTCGCGATCGCATCGGCATCGTTGGGCGTAACGGCGCCGGGAAGTCGACGTTGTTTTCCATCATCCTCGGGGAGACCACGCCGGACAGCGGCGTGGTGGCGCTGGAACGAGGTGCAAAGGTAGGCTTTCTGCCGCAGGAGAGTGCACCTACGGGGAATGAGTCGGTGATCGAGTTGGTATGTGCCGTTTCAAAAAAGTTCGCCAAGGCGGCCCTCAACCTGGGCGCCCTTGGCCAAGCGAAGGGTTGTGAGCCTTCTGATGAGGATTACGAGGTGTTTGAGGCGGCAGGGGGAGCACGCTTGATAGCCAAGGGTAGGCAGATTCTCAGCGGATTAAGTTTTAAGGATAGCGACTTTGATCGTCCAGCGAGGGAGTTGAGCGGCGGATGGATTATGCGCGCCCTCTTGTCCAGGTTGCTGGTGATGGAACCGGATTTGCTCATGCTCGATGAACCGACGAACCATCTTGACCTGGATTCGCTGATTTGGCTGCAGGGTCATCTGCAGAATTACCCCGGAGCCATTTTGTTGATCTCCCATGACCGGGAGTTTTTGAACCAACTCGTTCGGCACATTGTTGAGTTGGAATCCTGCCGGGCGATGAAGTACACGGGCAACTACGAGTCGTATCTGGTTCAGCGCGAGGCCAGTCTGGCACAGCACGTGGCGGCCTACGAAAATCAGCAAAAAGAGATCGAGCGCCTGATGAAGTTCGTGGAACGCTTCCGCTCCAAGAACACCAAGGCCACCCAGGCACAAAGCAAGCTCAAGCAAATCGAGCGAATGGAGAAGATTGAGGCTCCATTTGTCTCGCGCAAAAAGATGACCTTCAGCTTCCCTCAACCAGCTCGCAGCGGGCAGCGGGTAATCACTCTTCGCAACCTGGCTAAGTTTTACGGGGAGCTTCAGGTGTATGCCTCGCTCAACCTTGAGATTGAGCGGCAACAACGAATTGTCTTGGTGGGACCGAACGGCGCAGGCAAGTCCACTTTGTTAAAACTGCTAGCCGGGGTGATTGAGCACGAGGCCGGTGAGCGGGAGCTTGGGCACAACGTTCAACCAGGCTACTTTGCGCAGCAACGGGCCGAGACGTTGGATTTGAATCGTACCGTTCTCGAGGAGATGCTCGACACGTCGGCATACGTGACGGAGGAATCCGCACGGACACTGCTGGGCGGTTTCCTGTTCTCGGACGATGATGTGTTCAAGAAGGTCGGCATCCTGAGCGGGGGCGAAAAGAGCCGGCTCGCTCTGGGCAAAATGTTGCTCAACCCGCCCAATTTCCTCCTGCTGGACGAACCGACAACACACCTCGACATGGGCAGTATCGACACAGTGATTAAGGCGCTGTCGCAGTTCAAGGGCACACTGGTATTCATCAGTCACGATGTGCATTTCATCCGCAAGATCGCTGAACATGTCATTCATGTGGAGCAAGGGAACCTTCGGCATTACCCAGGAC
>DASCOW010000334.1:0-2728 GCA_036012205.1 Verrucomicrobiota bacterium | reverse complement strand
AAATAGCATCGCTTGGGCCAATTGTCAAAATGAGTTCCGGTTGTCTTTTGCCAATTAAAGGCGGCTTTACGTCATGTTTGGCGTGTGAGACTCCCACGCTACGTGTGGAGATAACGCGCTTGGGCAAGCGATTTGGTTTGGATGCCAAGCGGCTTCGCGTTTCAATGGCGCCGATGCATTTAAGCAAGCGTGACTTTATCAAAACCATGGGTGTAGCCCCCACCGTTGCCGCCCTTGGCATGGCGACGCCTGCACGTCTCTCCGCCGCCGCCAACATTCAGCGCAAAGGAAAACCGCGACTCAAGCTGAGCTTGGCTGCGTATAGTTTCCGCGATCACTTTGCAACCGCCACACATTCGCAAAACCGCTCGGCAAGTGCCAAATCGATCAACATGCACGACTTCATTGATTACTGCGCTGACCAGGGAATCGATGGCGCCGAGTTGACCAGCTATTACCTTGATCCGAAGATTAACCAAGAGGAATTAGTTGCCCTCAAGCGGCATGCCTTCCTGCGCGGTATCGCCGTCAGCGGTACGGCCGTGGGCAACGAATTCACGCTGCCCAAGGGGGAGAAGCGTGACGCGCAGATTGTCCATGTCAAAAGGTGGATAGATAACGCCGTACACATGGGCGCGCCTCATGTGCGGGTGTTTGCCGGGGGTGCGCATGGCCTGCCGCTCAAAAAGGCACAGGCGCTCTGTATCGAGGCATTGGAGGAGGTTGGCGAATACTCCGGCAAACGCGGCGTGTTCCTTGGCATCGAGAACCACGGCGGTATCGTCGCCGAGGCCGGGAGCCTGCTTGAGATCGTCCGGGCAACGCGCAGCGAGTGGGTGGGCATCAATCTCGACACTGGCAACTTTCACACTGACGACGTTTACGGCGACATCGCCCGGTGCGTGCCGCATACCGTGAACGTGCAACTTAAGGCCGAAATACGTCCACGCGGCGCGAAGCAGAAGAGCGGCGCCGACTTCGGGCGACTCGCCAGGATTCTCCGCGACGGTGGTTATCAGGGATTTGTGGCACTCGAGTACGAGGCGGCGGCGGACCCGTGGCTTGCCGTGCCCAAGTGGCTAAACAAGCTAAGAGAAGCTATTGGTTGATGCAAAACTCGACACGCCTTGGCCAAGCGCATCATGAGCGAGGCTGATTTAAGAGGGGCACTTCACCCAGCGCTGCGGCCGGCACCCGGCAGTCGCCATCTGCGATTCGTCGGCGACACAATGCGGTTCGAGTTGTCGCTTGACCAAAGCGCCGGCCCGTTCAAGGCGCGTCTGCGCACCACGCTTGGTCAAGCAAAGGAGGTGTTGAAGTCGATCATCATGCCAGTTGAATTTGCCAGCACACCGACCGACGAAGGGTGGCGCGATCTTGAGATGACGTCCAGCGGTAGCGCTTGGCACATCGATTTGCCGCTGAATGAAACCGGGTTTTTCAAGGCAATCGCCTGGGTTGAGGATTCGTCCGGATTTCAACACTGGGTCAAGGGCGACAACATCACGATCAGCGTTCACCCGACGCACACCCGGTTCGGAAACACCATTTACTGCGCCTTCCCCCGCCTGTTTGGCTCGACCAAAACTACCAACCAACCGGCAACCTCGCCACTCGACGAGCCCTTGGCAAAGCTTGAGGATGGGGGCTGGACGATCATACCGCCGAGCGGAACGCTGCGCCACCTCAAGGCGGAATTGCCGCACATCATCGGCCGACTCAAGTGCAAGTGGCTGCACCTGCTACCCGTCAACCCAAGTCCAACATCGCCTGACGCTCGCATGGGCCGTTATGGCAGTCCGTATGCCGCGCTCGATCTCACGGCGCTCGATCCGGCGCTGGTGCAGTTCGATCGTAAGACCACCGGCGTTCAGCAGTTCGTCGAGTTAACCAACGAGACACACCGACTCGGCGGCTTTGTCATGCTCGACCTCGTCATTAACCACACCGGCTGGGGAAGCGCATTGCAAGAGAACCACCCTGAATGGTTTCGCCGCCTTGACGACGGCAATTTCGAAAGCCCTGGCGCGTGGGGCACGATTTGGGAAGATCTTGTCGAGATCGATCCCAAGTCGGTCAAGTTATGGCAACAGTTGGCCAATGTATTCCTCGTGTGGTGCAACCGTGGCGTTGACGGCTTCCGCTGCGACGCCGGTTACAAGGTGCCGCTGCCAGTTTGGCGCTTCATCACTGCGAAAGTTCGCATGGAATTTCCTGACACGGTTTTCCTGCTCGAGGGCCTCGGCGGCGGTTGGGATGAGACGGAATCGCTGCTTACAGAGGGAGGCATGCAGTGGGCCTACTCTGAGCTATTCCAGGAATTCTCCGGAAGCCAAGTTGCCGGCTATCTCGACCACGCGCATGAACAGGCCAATCAAATCGGCCCGCTCGCACACTACAGCGAGACACACGACAACGACCGCTTGGCAAAACGCGGCCGCGACTGGTCACTGATGCGCAACCGCCTTTGCGCGCTCACCAGTATCAACGGCACTTACGGCTTTACCTGTGGCGTCGAGTGGCTGGCAGAGCAAAAGATAAACGTCCACGGCGCTGCCGGGCTCAACTGGGACGCGAACAGGAACATCGTTGATGAACTCGCCGAGTTGAACAGGCAGCTCGCCGCTCACCCATGCTTCCGCGATGGCACGATACTCACCCGACTCAGTTCGGATGACTCCCCAGTGTTTGCCCTACTACGCGAATCTAAATGCGGCGCCGAGTTGCT
>DASCOW010000333.1:0-5993 GCA_036012205.1 Verrucomicrobiota bacterium | reverse complement strand
TGATAGCCGATCGACTCGGAGATGGAGTCGTACTGCACCAGATGGGACCAGCCCATGTCTGGGTTGAAGTTGATCCGCGCTTTGCCGGAGGTGATGTGGGCGTCGAAATTCAGCTCTGGCAGTTCAAACAGGTTGTAGGAATACTCAAGGCGCAGGTTCAGCCACTTGGCCGGGTCGTAGCCTATTTCCGTGTAGGCAGTCTGTTTGTCGCCGTGGTACCACTGGCCGACCTTGTACCCGAAATCACCGCGAACTATGCCGGATTCTTTCATCTCAAAATCGATCGTGTAGTCAGTTGTCCAGTATTCCCCGGCGGGAATCGTAGCTCCGCCGGAGACCTCGAAGTCTTGGTCCGGGTGATCGTATTCACGTTCAAGTTTGAAGTAGATCTCGTAGCCAGATTCGAAGTCGATAAACGGCAAATAGAATGCGTGTGACTGGGATTCTAGTTCGTTGTCGAGGTTCGTGAATGTGGAATTGCGGTAAGTCAAATTGACTCTGCGAAGCCAATCGATGTTCTCCGGCCTGTGGCGGTAGGATATCCACGAACTCGCATTGCGCACGCCAGTACGACGGGTATAGCCGAGTTTGGGCTGGAAATCCTCGCCGACTTCGTAGAATGCTAGCCCGGCATCGAGTAAGTCGTTTGGGTAGGTGAGGCTGCCGCCGTACACCTCGCTCCAGTCAGACGCTTCGTCGTAGTTGGCCAAGGCATAAACGCTGGCTCGCAGCGTCTTGTCCGTGAGGAAGCGCGTGGTGCGGTAGTTGAAATCGGTCCCGATCATGTAGGCACTTTCGTCAGAGTTGGGATCGCCAATGGTGGTGAGTAGTCCGACTGATGACTGCTCAAGCACGTCACGGGAGATGCGGGCGACGAAGGCGTTTTGGTTTCCGATGTCATCATGTCCGTCGATCTGCGCGTCTATGACGCCGATGCTGTATTTGCCTATGCGACCGGTGACCTTGGTGGCGAGATTGATTGGCACCGGCCTGCGGTTATCGGTCAATCCGATTCGGCGGCTGAAAAACGGGATGGTTGCAACCGAACCGCGATTCGACTGTGAACCGAACTGAAAGACGCCCGAGTTACGGAGGAAAAAGTCTCGTTTTTCAGGGTAAAAAAGAGAAAAACGGCTGAAGTTCAGTTGCCGGGAGTCTACCTCGGTCTCGGCGAAATCGGTGTTCACCGAGAGGCTTGCGGAGAGGTTTGGCGCGAGTTTGTAAGTGATGTCGCCGCCGAAATCGCCCTTCGTACTGCTGTCGTTCACTTCGTGGTCGTGATGGTACTTGCCCATGCCGTACGGCATCACTTCCCATTTCGCAACTTGATGGAGGCCAACGAGGCCGCGGATTTCGCCGGCGTCGGACACGCTCGATGTCCAGAGTTGCCGCTGCGCGTTGTACCAGCGGCCGGTCTCGTTTTTGCGGCGGATGTTGCGCGAGATGTTGAATCCCCAAGTGGTCTGTTCGGGGGCAAAGGAGATGGAGTTGAACGGGATGGCTATTTCGCTGAACCACCCTTCGCCAGTGATGCGGCTTTTGCATTGCCAGATCGCGTCCCAACTATTGCCGGTGTAGGAGTTGTTGATAATCAAGCCGTCCCATCGGCTGCCGTTTGGGTTGGTGGCGAAGGCGTAGCCGTTGCGGTAATCGAGGAACGAGTCGATTGCGATGTAGAGGTGGTCGTCCTCGTACGGATAGTCGTCGCGCGTCATGCTTCGAGCGATGATTTTGTGCGGTTCCGAGTCGTAACACCACACGCCAATGTACAGCGCGTTGTCGTCATAGAGCACGCGAAACTCAGTGCGCTCGGTGATCGGTTCGCCGTCGTCGGGATCCTGCTGCACGAAGTCGCCGGCTACCGGGGCCTGCTGCCAGGCGGCTTCGTCCAGCATGCCGTCGATCATGGGCGGCTGTTCCACGCGCAGGGCATTGACGGACGGTCGCGGGTTGACGGCTTCGTCCGCTGCCAAGGCGAAGCCCGCGGAACCTGCCAAGGAGGCTCCAAGATAAAGCAGTTTTCTCATTCGGGGTGAGCGGTATCGGTCGCAGCGACCAGGTCGCACCAAGGGACACGCGAGACTGCCGTCGCATTCAGGAAAAACAAGCAGAACCTGTTCACAGCCCGATTGATCAGTTGCTTGGCCGCTCACGAAATGCGCTTGGCCACTGGGATGCGCCGGCCAATGCCAAATGCCTTGCTAGTGACCTTGATACCGGGCGCGGCTTGGCGGCGCTTGTATTCGTTGAGGTTCACGAGTCGGACGATCCGTTCGACCGTCGCCGCGTCGTGCCCTGAGGCGATGATCGACTCGGCGTCCCGCCCTTCCACCACGTACGCCTCGAGGATGCTGTCGAGCACATCGTACGCCGGCAGCGAGTCCTGATCGACCTGGTCTGGTCGCAGCTCCGCCGAGGGCGGCTTGGTGATCGTCGCTTCCGGAATGATTTTGTGTTCGCGATTGATCCATCTAGCCAGGCTGTAAACTCGCATCTTGGGCAGGTCGCTGATCACGGCCAAGCCGCCGCACATGTCGCCGTAGAGCGTGCAGTAGCCGACCGCCAGCTCGCTCTTGTTGCCGGTGGTCAGCAGCAGCGAGCCGAACTTGTTGGACATCGACATGAGGATGTTTCCGCGGATACGCGCCTGCATGTTTTCCTCGGTGGTATCCTCGTCGCAGCCCTCAAAGATGTCACCCAATTGTGACTTGAGCAGCCCGAACACCGGCTCGATCGGCACGATGTCGTAGCGGATGCCAAGCGACTGGGCCAAGGCCTCGGCGTCGTCGAGGCTACCCTGCGACGAGTATCGCGACGGCATGGCTACTCCCCGGACATTCTCTGAACCCAGCGCATCGACGGCGACCGCCGCTGTGACCGCCGAGTCGATGCCGCCGCTCAAGCCGATGACCGCCGCCGCGAAACCGCACTTGTGCAGGTAATCTCGCACGCCGAGCGAGAGGGCCTTGAAAATTTTCTCATCGTCGTCTGAGGTGTCGCTCGACTGCGGCTCGATGGTATCCGTGTCCACGAGTAGCAGATCCTCCGCGAACATCGCGCCACTGGCCCCGAGCACGCCGTGACCGTTATAGTATTGGCTGCCGCCATCGAACACCAACTCGTCGTTGCCGCCGACGAGGTTGCAGTACACCAGCGGGCAGCCGCACTTGGCCGAGAGCTGTGAGAGCAGCACGTGACGGCTGTGCTCCTTGCCGAGGCTCCACGGCGAGGCGGAGAGATTGAGCAGCAGCTCCGCACCGGCGTTGGCCAGTTCGTCGTCGGGACGGCGGTCGTAGCGGCGGTCGTGCAGAAACACCTCGTCGTTCCAGATGTCTTCACAAATGGTGATACCCACTTTGGTGCCGAGAATCTCCACCGGTATGTTGTCGTCCGCTGGTTCGAAGTAACGGTCCTCGTCGAACACGTCGTAGGTCGGCAGCAGCGTTTTGTGGCGAATGGCGGTCACTTGGCCGTTCTGCAGCACGGCGGCTGAGTTGCGGGCAGGACGGCCGGAGTCAGTCTCATTTGCGGAGGCATAGCCCACGACAGCAATCGCCTTGCCGCCGCGCTTGGCCAAGCGCTTGAGCGCCGCCTGATTTTTCCGGAGGAATGCCGGCTTGGCCAGCAGGTCGCGTGGCGGGTAGCCGCACAACGCCAACTCAGGTAGCACGATTAGCTCTGTGCCGGCTTCGTCGGCGCGCTGCCAGGCATCGGCGATCTTGGCCGTGTTGCCGTCGAAATCACCGATGGTTGAATTGATCTGTGCGATCGCAATCTTCATTCGCCGCTTGGCCAAGTTTACCGGCGAACCGTTTCTGGCGAAAGGCAGAATTCCAAACTGCACCGCATTCCGCAGGCCGCGCTTTTGTCACTTGACCCGCGTTTTACAGACGTTACCTTCTCGGCGTGCCAAGGGGCAGCAGTAACAAGAAAACGGTGATGGTGGGAGTTGGACTGGATTCTGACGGTCACAAGCGAGTCACGGCCGGGGACAACTTTGTCGTTGCCGGCGGTACAAAGGACACGCACGACCAGATGACTGAGAAGGTCGTCAAGATCAACGAGAAACTCACTGAGCGAGGCAAGTGTCTCAACACGGTGGAACAGGCTGAGTTCAAGGACATCGCTGAATCGGTCGGGCTCAAGGAACAACCGCCGGAGAACCCGGAGAATAACTAATTTTCGCGTACCATCTCGAAACAAAAAAGGCGGCCTGATTGGCCGCCTTTTTCATTTTGAAAACATTTGGTTAGCTCACGGCGATGAGCGAGACGCGTTCGTTTTGCTCGTTGCGCACCACGCCGTTGGCGCACGGGTCGAGCGACGGCTTGCCATCGATGAGGAACTGGTAACGGTGATGCCCGTGGTGCAGGTCGATCTGCGTGCTCCATGAGCCGTCAAACTGCCGGTTCATGGCGTGTGCGTCGCTGTTCCACTCGTTGAAATCCCCGATCACGGAGACTTCCTGAGCTTCCGGTGCGATGCAGAGGAAATTGACCGGCTTGGCCATTCCTTTGGCCGAATATCGCCCGTTCCCGTTATGCTGGTTATTACCCATCCTTGCAATGCCCGGCTAAAGCGCCATTCCTGTGATCCCAGCCGGACAAAGGCAGTGGAAAAAAACAAATTCAAGCTGACGGTGCAAGCGAAAAAACAAAAAAGGCGGCCAAGCGCTTGGCCACCTTTCGGGAACCTTTCTGTGGTTCAGTCGGTACGGCCCTTGAACGTCAGTTCGGCCACGCCGGACTTGTCCAGTTCGCCGATGCCTTTTTCGATCATCTTGTCGAACTGCCCTTTAGACGCGGCGGCCATCGGGAGATTGAGACCCTCCGCTTGGCCAAGCGACAGCGCGATGCCGGAATCCTTCGCGGCGTGCGCACCGGAGAAGTAGCATTCGTGATCACGGTCGCGCATGTCCTCGCCATCAGTCTCGAGTACGCGGGAATTGGCGCCGGTTTGCGAGAAAATCTCCATCACTATGTTCAGGTCGAGGCCAAGCGCATCGGCCAGGCCCAGTCCCTCGGCCAGCCCGGCGGTGTTGATATTCATCACCATGTTGACCAGCGCCTTCACCTGGGCCGCCTTGCCGGCCTCGCCGACGTAGCGTTTGTTGACCGACAATTTGCCGAGTAGTTCCTCGACCTTGTCGTAAGTGGCTTTTTCTCCGCCGAGCATCAGGTACAGCGTGCCGTCTCGCGCTTGGGTGATGCTGGAGGCCATGCAGCCCTCGAGCGACTCCGCACCGGCGGCCTTGGCCAGGCCCTCGATCTCCACGTGCACCGCCGGGCTGATCGTTGCGCAGTTTATGAACACACACCCCTCGGCGCCGGTGAGCAGGCTGTCGCCCTCGCTGCCGAAGATCGTGTGCATTGAGGCGTCGTCGATCACCACGGTGATAACGACGTCCGACAACTCGGTCACCTGTGCCAGTGTCGTGGCGGCGGTGGTGCCGAGTTCGGTGGCCAGTTCGGCGGCGGCTTCGCTTCGGATATCGTACACGGCGGAGACGTCGTACCCGCAATCCTTCAGCCGACGGGCCATGTTTGCGCCCATGCGGCCGACTCCGACAAATCCTACTTTTTGAGACATGATGTTGGTATTGTTTTGCTGGTTAAAAAAGACCGGAAGGTGGCTGGGCCACCCTTAAAAAACGGTGTGAGAAAAAACATAATCAAAGACCCAAAATAGCGCACGCCCTTTTTCCAATTCTCCAAGTGGGTGCTGGTGATTCTTTGATGGATGTCGGTGGCTTACTGCTGTCAAGGCTGTCGTTGTAACCAGATTAACTTGTACCTGATACCCTTCGCATCCAGTTAGTTTTGTGCCTTTCAAAAAAATGTGATAGTTTTTTAGACGTAAACTTACAACTACGTTTTGCAACGATGAGTAACAAAGAAAAAGGCGACTGTGTGGGCCCTTTTCGGTATATTGAGTGTTTTATTTATGTGCGTTTCTTGAATGTATGGAGCATGTCGCGTCTGTCCGGATAGGCG
>DASCOW010000332.1:0-1953 GCA_036012205.1 Verrucomicrobiota bacterium | reverse complement strand
TGGAGGAATGCGGTCTGTGCTCGGGTCGCCGTCGCTTTGGGTGAAGCTCCGGATGGCGTCCATCTTGGTTTCCATGTTGTACTGGTCGCCGGTCATGATGTCGCGGAACAACTGGTCGGCCTGCGGGTTGATGCCGGCATATCTCGAGGCGGCCTCGGCAAGATTGTCCATGTCATCCTCGTGAACCCGGCCACTGCGGAACGCCTGCACCATGGCGTCCAGCGCGTCCACTCTGCCGACATCATCATAATAATCCAGAATGGTGCGATCAATCCGCCCGTCATCGTTGATGAACATTCCCTGGGCAGACTGAATGAATGTTTTGTCGTCGTACATGTCCAGCACCATGAAGAGGTAGTTCTTGGATACGCGATCGAAGTGGTTTCCGCCAACGGCCTCGACCGGGTCGAGTAGCAACTCGTGCGCGGCGGCCAGCGCCTCGTCACGGTAGGCGTCCCTGCCAAGCCAGCCTTGGATGGTCTTCGCAGCGTATGCAATTTCGAATCCCCGCCCGGTGGTGGCAAGCAACTCCGAAACGGCGGCTTCCGCGTCGGCGCCGCCGATCTCCGCGAGAATGTCGATGAGGCCAATTCGCATTGTCGGAGGATCTGAAAAATTGAGTGTGGCTCGGAAACGGCTGTACCGCTTCCGGCTTTCCTCGTCACTCTCGCCTTCGCGTTTCACGGAGAAGTCGACGTCCTGCATCTTATTAAGAAACTCACGAATCAGTGGCACAGCGGCATCGCCCTCGAGCGCCAGACTCTCGAACAGGTAGCTCAGGCGCCGCCGAGCCCTGCTCCGATTCTTGGAACTCTTGCTCGTCTGCATCAGCTCATCAAGAATTTCCGGCACGGGCATGCCGCCCGTGGCAGACGGTGCACTACCGCTGTCGATCTGCTCTCGCAGGCTCTCGAACCGTGATTGGGCGTTTGCTAACTTGACCTTCAGCGAGGAGACCTCAATCTTAAGCGCCTCTGCCCGAGCCAAATCCGCTTTGAGATCGCCAGTCGGCGGTGCCTGGCCGCAGCCGACACAGATAACCAACACCGCCCAGACCAATCCGACGGCTGAACCTGTTATATGATCCAATGACTTTCTCATAACAACTTTACGGTGGCCGGCTGCCGATCCGAAAGTCGTGCATTCCCGCCGCTTGGCCAAGCGCAAAACATGACCGTTACCCAAGGATCAAGGCGCGGGGACTATGGTCGGCTGGTTTCTTCGATTTTCTCCCCGATTGTTATCACGACTTCCGCGCTCTCCGCGGTCCCCGTTTTCCCCCCTCCCAAAAGCGTTGCGCCAAAAGTCAGTCCCCAAACCCTGCATTTCCTTACGCATATCAAATTCCTCACCGTTTACCTTGGCCTCGATTTGGCGGGTGTACATTTCTACAACCTTATCGGTTGCGTCATCACCGGAAGCTTGAATTCCCTGCATCAAGCTTAGTCTAGCCTGTAAGGTGGTGGTATCGTCAGCATCATCCATCTCGCGCAGTGCGGACCACTTAACCCGCATGTCGTATTCGTCGCTGGACATGATGTCGTTGAACATCTGGTTTGCCTGAGGGTTGGCGCCGGTGTACTTGAGACCGATGCGAGCCAAGTTGGAGAGGTCCCCTCGATCGGTCACCTGACCGCCATTGAACGCCTGATAGATGGCGTCCATTGCCTGTTCCTTACCGACGTCGTCAAGGTAATCGAGCACGGAACGGTCGATGCCTCCGTCTTCATAAAGAAGCATCCCCTGGGCGGACTGCACGAATGTCTGGTCATTGTACATTTCCAGCACCTTGAACAGATACTGTTTCGAGGACTTGTCGAAATTATTCGGGTTTGGTACGTCCACCGGATCGTTCAATAGCGTGTGCGCGGCGTCCAGCGCCTCATCGCGGTACGCTTCGTTGCCAAGCCAGCCCCGGATTTTCTTGGTAGTGTAAGCCACCTCGAAGCCGCG
>DASCOW010000331.1:0-3769 GCA_036012205.1 Verrucomicrobiota bacterium | reverse complement strand
GCGAAGGCCGCCCCTCCGAGAAGGAAATCCTCACCTGCCGCGTCACGGATCGCCCGATCCGGCCGTTGTTCCCCAAGGGGTATTTCAACGAGGTGCAGGTCCAGACCCTGCTGCTTAGCGCAGACGGGGAGAACGACTCGGACATCCTTTCGATGAACGGAGCCTCGGCGGCGCTGATGATCAGCGATCTGCCGTTTGCCGGGCCGATCGGTGCAGTTCGCGTCGGCCGCATCGATGGCGCGTTCGTTGCCAATCCGACCCACGAGCAGATGGAGTCGAGCGACCTTGATCTGGTTTACGTTGGCAACGAGTCGAACATGGTCATGTTCGAGGGCGCAGCCGATGAGATCGCGGAAGCCGATTTTCTCGAGGCGCTGAAGTTCGGCCAGGAGTCGGTAGCGCCGCTCATCGAGGCACAGAAGGAGCTTTGTGCTGCAGTTGGCAAGGCCAAGCGCGAGTTCATCCCGCGAGTGGTCGCGCCGGACGTTATGGCGGAGGCGGAGGCGATTATTTCGGATCGCATCACCGACGCGCTGCTCATTCAGGCCAAGCTCGAGCGCGAGGCTGCGTGCAACGCCCTCAAGGATGAGATGGCGGAGAAACTCACCGAGAAATTCGGCGAGGAAGCCATCACCGGCTTCATGGTCGGCGAGGCGTTTTACAGCATCCAAAAGGCCGCCGTGCGAAAGCTCGTGCTAGACGATGGCAAGCGGCTCGATGGCCGCGGCTTCGACGACATGCGCCTACTCACCAGCGAGGCAGGCATGATCCCTCGCACTCACGGCTCCGGCCTGTTCTCCCGGGGCGAAACCCAGGGCCTGTCGCTCGTCACGCTTGGCACAACCGATGACACGCAGTCGTACGACGCCTACACCGGCGGCCCGAGCGAAAAGCGGTTCATGCTGCACTATAACTTCCCGCATTTCTCCGTCGGCGAAACCGGTCGCATCATGGGCCCGGGCCGCCGCGAGATTGGTCACGGCGCACTGGCTGAGCGATCCATCGCCCCGGTCATCCCGAACATCGAGGACTTCCCGTACGCGGTGCGCATCACAGCGGAGATCATGGAGTCCAACGGCTCCACGTCGATGGCCGCTGTCTGCAGCGGCACGCTGGCGCTGCTCGATGCGGGTGTCCCGCTGAAGCGCTCCGTGGCCGGCATCAGCATCGGCCTCTGCACGCGCACCAACGACAATAAGGAGATCGAGGATTACAAGCTGCTCACCGACATCATCGGGTGGGAGGACGCGTTCTGCGACATGGACTGCAAAATCGCTGGAACCGACCAGGGTATCACCGGATTCCAACTCGATCTTAAGCTGCACGGCATCCCGCAGTCGATCATGGAGGAGGCCATCGCCAAGGCCAAGACGGCCCGTACCGCGATTCTCGCCAACATGAACGGTTGTCTGGCCAAGGAGCGTGAAGAAATGAGCCCGTACGCGCCGCGAATCGTCACCATCCCTATCGATCCGTCGAAGATTGGCGAGTTGATCGGCCCGGGCGGCAAGAACATCAAGCGCATTGTCGAGGAGTCCGGTTGCGAGATCAACATTGAGGACGACGGCCGCGTCTTGGTTTACTCCATGTCCGTCGAGGGTCTGCAGGTGGCCAAGGATTGCATCGAGGGCATCACAGCTGAGGTCGAGGTTGGCAAGCTTTACCGGGGCAAGGTTGTTTCCATCAAGGACTTCGGCTGTTTCGTCGAGGTATTGCCTGGCAAGGACGGCCTCGTGCACATCAGCGAGTTGGCCAACTTTCGTGTCAAGAAGACCGAGGATATCGTCAAGGACGGTGACGAAATCTGGGTCAAGTGCATCGGCGTGGATGACAAGGGCCGCGTCAAGCTCTCCCGCAAGGCCGCGATGGAGGAACGCAAGGCCGAGTTTAGTGACGACGAGGATGGCAGCGACGACTCGGGCGACGACTCCGAGGAGTAAGCCGGCGAACGGCCAAGGCAAATTTCAGGCGGGCCAAGCGGCCCGCTTTTTTCGCCATTGGCCGAGTTAGCTGTCTTGTTAAAGAATGGCCGTTTAAAAAAAGGCCATCTGTGAGTTAAAAAAACATCAATTTTTTGTGGTGTTCTGGAAGTTCTTTGATAAGTTTTCGCGCCTCGTTCAACACGGGGTAGCGAAAATGGGCTATTGAAGGTGCAAAAAGTTAGCAATTTATTGAATTAAGAATCGTGGCAGTAAAACGAAAAGTTTCAAAAAAACCGGTAAAAACTGCGAAAAAAGCAGTTAAAAAGCCAACTGCGAAAAAGGCTCCGGCCAAGAAAGTCCCAGCCAAGAAGACGGCGGCTAGGAAGGTTCCGGCCAAGAAAGCGGCACCCAAAAAGGCTCCGGTCAAAAAGAAATCGACTTCGCGGTTCAACCATCAGGTTGGGGCGGCGACAACGGCGGCTATTTTGGGCCTGCCCGCCACGCCGGCCAAGCGGGCCGCAAAAAAAAGAAAGGAATCCAAGCTGGCCAATGGCGGCAAGTGGGCAAAGCAAAAGCAGCTTCTGCTTGGATTGCGTGATAGGTTGACTGACCAGCGGAACGGCCTTGCCAAGGAGTCTGCGAAAGAGATGGAAAGCTACGGCGTTCACATGGCCGACTCCGGCACGGATAACTTTGACCGCGACTTCAACCTGAGTCTCCTCTCGTCAGACCAGGACGTGATCTACGAAATCGAAGAGGCCCTCAAGCGAATCGAAAAAGGGACGTACGGCACCTGCGAGATCACAGGGAAACCAATCCCACAGACCCGCCTCAACGCCATTCCATGGACGCGGTTTCGGGTGGATGCCCAGTCGGAACTCGAGCAGTATGGCGTGCTACAGAACCGATCGCTCGGGCGATTAGGCACCATCACCACGCAGGCGTCATCGGCCAAGGACAGGACAGACTTGGAAATCCCCGAGGCGAAGACGAAAAAAGTTTAATTTATGGCAAGAGAAACAGTTATCATCGAGTGCACGGAAGCCAAGGGCGAGGGGAAACCCGTATCCCGTTACATGGCCCAGCGCAACAAAAAGACCCAGCCCGATCGGTTGGAAATGAAAAAATACAACCCCAACATGCGTCGTCACACCGTGCATCGCGAGATCAAGTAATATGCCAAGGAAGAAGGACAAAAAAAAACGGGACTCGAACCAAAAGCGCCCGCCACGCCCGAAACCCATAATCGATTTCACAATCGACAAATTGGAGTACCGCAACACCGAGTTGCTGGAAACGTTTGTGACCGGTCATGGCCGCATCCTGCCGCGAAAGTACACCGGGCTGCCGGCGCACTATCAGCGCCGTATGGCCAACGCCATCAAGCGCGCCCGGCAGTTGCTACTGATGAAGTAACCGACTTTGAAACCGCCGCTCCCGGTTCGGGCGCGGCGGTTTTTCGTACCCTCCAACGGCAAATGGATTGCCAAAACAAACGTACGCTTGGCCAAGCGCTTGGCCGCCACGCCAATTGACTTACGCGCTTCTCATATTTTCTGTAATTGCCGCGGCACTCACGGTGCTGTGGGTCAAGCCGTCGGATCCCAACAAGCTCAAGCTGCTGATCGCCTTCAGCGGCGCCTACCTGCTCTCGATTACCGCGCTGCACCTGTTGCCGGAAGTGTTCATCGGCGATGATCGGGGGGCGTATTTTGGAGCGTTCGTCCTGGTCGGTTTTTTTATCCAAGTAATGCTCGAGTACCTCTCGGGAGGCATCGAGCATGGCCACGCGCACACGCACAAGCATAGCGGGTTGCCGATTGGGTTGATGATTGGCCTATGCCTGC
>DASCOW010000330.1:0-2954 GCA_036012205.1 Verrucomicrobiota bacterium | reverse complement strand
CAGGAAAAACTCGTGCCCCTGGGGGTTGAGTTGAAGGAAAAATATGATGTGGAGATCGGGGCCCGAATGGGCATCAACACAGGCTTTGTTTCCGCCGGCAACATGGGTTCCACCCAGAAGATGCAGTACACCGTGATGGGCGACGCTGTGAACCAGGCCGCTCGATTCGAGCCTGCCTGCAAGATTTTTGGCGTACTGATCATGATCGGCCAAAGCACCTACGAGATGGCTAAAGACAAGATCGAGGTCCGCAAGCTTGGCCTGCTTGTGGCCAAGGGTAAAAAACAGGCCGTCGGTGTTTACGAGCTTTTGGCCAAAAAGGGAGAACTCGACGAGACAATGGCCAAGCTCGTGCAAAAGTTCGAGGCCGCTTGGGAAATTTACGCTCAGGGCCGCTTTGCCGAGGCCAAGGCCGACTTCGAGGAATGCCTCACCATCATTCCGGACGACGAACCCAGCAAGACCTACGTCGAACAGTGCGATCTGTTTGCGGAAACCCCACCCCCGGAGGGTTGGGTAGGCGAGTGGATCCAGTTAACCAAGTGACCGGGGCACTCCCGCATTGAACTGTGCGAGACAGGCCGGCAACATGCGGCCCGTTTTTCAATGCGCATCAGCAACTTAAAAATTCATTCCATCGCGATAGCCGATCCGCCGCTGCGCAGTAGCTACGGGCTGCACCAGCCGTACGCGCTGCGCAACGTCATCGAGTTGCAAAGTGACGAAGGCGTCACCGGCATTGCCGAGACATACGGTGGCGATCAGCAGGCCATGGCGCTTGAGGCGCTTCGCGGGCAGATAGTCGGCGCTTGTCCGTACCGGTTGACCGGTGACTTCTCGCCAATGGTCGAGGGTGGTAGCAGTGGTTTAGAGCGATCTCAAACATACAACGTACCGGGTGAAAACCCGCTCGATGCTGACTCCCGTACCTACTCCGCTGTCGAGACGGCATGTCTCGATTTGATCGGAAAGTCGGTTGGTAAGCCGATCTGCGATCTCATCGGCGGTCGCGTGCGGGACAAGGTACCGTTTTCCGCCTACCCTTTTTACAAGCACGCTGGTGGCGGTGGCGAAGGCGACGATTCCCGCGCCGACGAATACGGCGAGGCACTCTCTCCGGAATCGCTTGTTGAGCAGGTGCAGAAAATGAGAGCCAAGTACGGATTCGGCTCGATCAAGTTCAAGGGGGGCGTGCTTGAACCGGAGATCGAAGTCGAGACGATGCGCCAGCTCCGCAAAGCGCTTGGCCAATCGGTGCCGCTGCGGATCGATCCCAATAGTGCTTGGTCGATCAACACTTCAGTGAAGGTCGGTCGAGAGTTGACCGAGGAACTCTCCGGCGGCGGCTACCTTGAGGATCCATGCGTCGGGCTCGACGGCATGGGCGATGTACGCAAGCGCCTGCTGGCTGACGGCATCGAGACACCGCTCGCCAGCAACGTTGCCGTGACGTCGTTCGGTGACATCCCGGAGGCCGTTCACCACGACGCTGTGCAGGTCGTCCTGTGCGATCACCATTACTGGGGTGGCATGAGGCTGGTTCAGCAACTTGCGCGCGTTTGCAAGTCGTTTGGTATTGGTTTGTCAATGCACTCAAATAGCCACCTCGGTGTGTCGCTGATGGCGATGGCGCATGTCGCGTCGGCGACGACGCACCTCACCTACGCCTGCGATACCCACTATCCGTGGCAGTCTGCGGTCGATGAAATTGTCGAGGGGGGGCGAGTCCCGATCATTGATGGCTGTGTCGAGATCCCAGATAAACCGGGCTTGGGCGTGACACTTGACTACGATCAACTTGAGCGTGGCAAAGAACGCTTTCGCAACTGCCCGTACCGTAAACGCGACGACGAGGCCGAGATGCAAAAGCACATCGACCCAAACTGGACCCGAAAGCTCCCGCGCTGGTAGCCAATTATTTATAATGAATCCACAGGCACTTTGTTCAAAACTGAAAGGAGTCATTGGTTTTCCTGTGACGCCTTTCAACGATGACCACTCGCTCGACCTTGAGGGGCATCGAAAGAATGTCCGTTACATGCTCAAGCAGCCAATGTGCGCGTTGGTCGCCGCAGGTGGTACCGGTGAGTTGTACTCGCTCACGCCAGAGGAGGTGAGGCTAGTTGTCGAGGCGACTATCGAGGAAGTGGCTGGTCGTGCGCCGGTGATCGCTGGAGTGGGTTTTGCCGGCGGCTTGGCCAATCGTTTGGCCAAGCAGGCAGCCGACTCCGGCGCCGATGGCGTGCTGGCTTTCCCTCCGTACTATCCGAACGCCGAGATGGACGGACTCGTGGACTACTACTCGGGAATCGCCGAGGCGAGCGGTTTGGCTGTGCTGATTTATAGCCGAGATTGGGCTCAGTACACACCTGAACAAGCCGAGCGTTTGGCTGAAATCCCCAACGTTGTTGCTTGGAAGGACGGCTCGGCGGACATTCGCCGCTACCAAATGATACGCCAACGACTTGGCGACAGGCTGCACTGGATTGGCGGCGCGGGCGACGACATGGTGCCGGGCTACTACGGCATCGGCATTCGTGCCTACACATCGAGCATCTCGGCGGTGGCGCCCAAGTTGTCGGTCAAACTGCACGAACTCGGCGCAGCCGGCGACTCGGCGGCGCTGAATCAGGTGGTTAACAAGCACGTCGTCCCGCTGTATGCCCTGCGAATCAAGCGCAAAGGTTACGAGGTGTCGGCGATGAAGGCGCTGCTCGATATGGTTTGCTTGAGAGGTGGTTCTGTTCGTCCGCCTCTGATCGAGGTGGCCGAGCCGGAGCGGGCTGAGCTTGGGGCAATCCTCGACGGATGGCGCGATGCAGGGTTTGTGGATGACTGATCTTTGCGACCTATGACGGCTGCGATACTCGCCACGATTCTTTTTTCACTGTCGGCGGTTTCGGGCAAGCGCTTGTCGCATCACCTCTCCGGTGTGCAGATTAATTTTTGGCGTT
>DASCOW010000329.1:0-3005 GCA_036012205.1 Verrucomicrobiota bacterium | reverse complement strand
ACTGGTGTTGCCCTCCCACGGCGCATCAGTAACGAACACAACCTCCCTCGACTCCGGCTTGTGCAGATGTTGCCTCACGCCCCCGGTCAAAGTTTCGATCAGGTGCCCATCGACGAACAACTCGCGCTGGGTGCCGTCCTTGCCCAATGTCAGTGGCTCAGCATGGGCCGCAAGTTGAACGGCGAACATTAACGCAACGGCGTGAGTCATTTGACGATCGATTCTCATGGTATTAATTGAGTTCATGTTGGTTTAAATCAAGGTTCTCAAAAACTCTGCGGTATCGCCGGCCGACTCCTCTGGCGTCTCCCCCGGCTGTGCAGATTGGTGCACGGTGACCGGTCCGTTGTAGCCGACCGCCTTCAACCCGGCGAACACACACTCGAAATCAATTCCACCGAAAGTGTGTACCGAGATCAGGTCAAACGACACATCTCCAGCGCACCACGTCGGCAGCGTCAACGCGCCATCCGGCTTGAGCAGCTGGTTTTGCAGATAGACATTGAAAATCCACTTGTCCAGGCGCTCGATCGTCGCTTGACCGTAGTCCTGTCCGCAAATCTCGAGGTTCGCCGGTTCGTAAACCAGGCCGAAGTTTGGTCGGTCAATCGCCGTCAACGTACGCTCGATGCTCTCAACCGTCTCGAACAAACTTAGCGTGTGGCATTGGTGAACGAGTTGAATGCCACGCTCGGCAGCCTCGTCGGCGGCTCGCTGCGCGTGGGCGATGTCCGACTCCCGCTTGAGGGCCACACGGATCCGCGGTGCACCCAACCTCTTGGCCAAGTCAAGATACGACGTGATGCTTTTTAGTGCGCCTGGCCCGTTGTCGTTGTTGTAGACCGTGTCGAAATCGCCGGTGACCATGCTCACGGCCAAGCCGGTTTCGGCCAAGCAGTCGGTGGCCGCCTCGACAGCCTTCGGCGACGACTGCACCCCCACCTGCGACGCCCGCATGCAGAGTGCCTCGTAGCCACAACGCTTGGCCAGGCGGGCCAAGTCGCCGAGCGACATCGAGGCCTCTTCCTTGGAGTGAAACTCCTCAGCGATTCGGACGGAGAGAGAAAGTTGCATGATGGTGATGTGCCGGACACGCTATCCCCGACGGAAGCCCGAGGCAATCCCCCAGCCTGAAATTATAATCTTTAACGTTTTTTTAATTGCACCCCATGCGGCCAAGTGGCAGATTGATTGGCGATATGAGTGCTTTACAAAACAACATACCGGTTACGCAGGGATTATTTGGCACGACAGATTTGAACGAAGCCCGTTCCGCCGCCATCAAGAAAACCTACGGCCTGCTCTCGTTGAGCGTGGTCGCCGCTGTTGTCGGCGGATTCATCGGCTCGAACTCGACCGCCGTGGTTCGATTTTTCGCAGGGCCACTGGGCTGGATCGCGGCGATGATCGCCCTCAACGCCATCCCGTATGTGGCCATGGCCTGCCGCCACAACCCGGTGACCGGGACGCTCGCGCTGATTGGCGATGGATTCATCTCGGGGCTGGTGCTTGCGCCGGTGCTCTACATGGCCAGCGTCGTCGCGCCGGATATTGTCCCGGCTGCACTGGTGCTGACCGCGATCGTTTTTGCCGGGGTCACGTTTGCCGTGATGCTGACGAAGGTGCAGTTCTCGGCACCGCGTGGTCTGATGACCGGGATGTTCTTCGCCATCATCGGCGTCATCATCCTGAATATGTTCCTTAACATAGGCTTCCTTGGCATGTTAATTGCCGGTGCCATCGGCATCTTCGGCGTGTTCATCCTCGTGAACGCCACCAGCCAGGTTTTGAACAACCCCGAGTACAACGAGCCGGTCGCCGGGGCACTGATGCTATTTGCAGGCCTGTTTAATGTCTTCGTTGCCATCCTGCACCTCCTGCTCGTCTTCGCAGGACGGGACGACTGAGCCGACTTGCTTCCACAGCAAAAAGGCCAAGCTGAACGGCTTGGCCTTTTTTGTGGCTGCAATGCTACCGAAAATCAGAGCGGCTTGAGGACGATGTTTTTGAACCAGACCGGGTGACCGTGGTATTGCAACCCGATGCTACCGGTGCGCGGCAGGTCCTTCAGCGCGGTTCGGAACTTGTTGCGAGTGCCATCAGGATTCTTGCGCGCCGTGGTCCATTGATCTAGATCAGCATCAACAACCTGTTTGCCATTCATCACCACTTTCACCGAAGCACCGTTGATGGTGAGTTTCATGTGATTCCACTCATCAGCCGGCTTGGTCGGATTCGAACTTGGCGCAAGCGCATCATATAGCGCGCCGCAGTCGTGTTTGCCCACCTTGGATTTGCCGTGCGAATCGAGAATCTGGATCTCGAAACCGCCCTGCACTGCGTTTTTTGGATCGGTGCGGAAAAACACACCGCTATTGCAACGCTTTGACATCTTGAAATCAAGTTCCAGTTCGAAGTTGTCGAATTGTCCCTTGGCCCAGATGTAGCCGCCCGGACTTGCGCTTGGCCCGAGCACACCGCCCTTGACCTCCCAGGCGCGCGGTTTTTGTTGCGTCCAGTTTTTCAGGTCTTTGCCGTTGAACAGCTTGATGACTTTTTTGCCATCGGCAGTCTGTCCAGTGTTGCAAGCCAAGCCGGCGACCAACGCCAGCGCCCATGTTGTGATTCGTTTTTTCATGACAATGCTGTACGCAGCGAATTGAACCGTGCTTCCCCGCAAATTGCAACCCACTTGGCCAAACGTCCGGTCACCTCGCGGAAATCTCAAGCATACGCTCAATCGGCTGCCGGGCTCTTTCGATGATATCGTCAGGAAGCGTCAGCTCCGGGGAGCGGTTGGCCATGCAGTCGTGCAGTTTTTCGAGCGTGTTCATTTTCATGAAGTGGCACTCGTTGCAGGCGCATTTATCGGTCGGCGCAGGGATGAACTGTTTCTCTGGGCATTCCTTCTGCAAGCGGTGTAGCATGCCAGGCTCAGTGGCGATGATCACCGCCTTGGCCCGTGAGTCGCGGCAGAAGTGAACCATTTTCTCGGTGGAGCAAAC
>DASCOW010000328.1:0-1866 GCA_036012205.1 Verrucomicrobiota bacterium | reverse complement strand
GCGTCGTAAAACGCCGGGATAGGCACGCCCCACGAGCGCTGGCGCGAGATGCACCAGTCGGGGCGCGACTTCACTGCGCCCTCGATCCGGTTGCGTCCCCAGCCGGGAAGCCAGTTGACGCCATCAATGGCGGCGAGTGCCTTTTCACGAAAACCGTCGTGATCGATGTTAACGAACCACTGGTCCATCGAACGAAAAATCACAGGCGTTTTGCTGCGCCAACAGTGAGGATAGCTATGCTCGTACCGCTCCTCAAGCGCCAGCTTGTTGCCGGCCTTGAGCACCTCGATGACCGCTTCGTTGGCTTCGCATTTGCCTTTGCGCTCGAGGATTTGTTTGCCGACGAGCTCGTCAGAAATCTGCTGATCCTCCGGCAGGTCGGCAGTGCGGGTGAGGCGGCCGGTGTCGTCCACTGGCGAGTAGATTGGCAAACCATTCGCCCGGCCAAGGTTGTAGTCGTCCTGACCGTGACCGGGCGCGATGTGCACCAGGCCGGTACCGGCGCTGTCGTCCACGAACATGTCGCCGGCGAACAGTTTGCCGGTGCGGTTGCAGAACGGATGGTGATATTCCAGCTCGGCCATTTGGTCGCTCTGCACTGTTCGCAAAATCTCGAAGTCACCCGCCCAGCCGCATTTCTCGACGATGGTATCGAGCAGCGGCACGCTGACGAGCAGGGCCTCTTCCCCGACGCGAATCAACTGGTAGTCGAACCGAGAATTGTAGGCGACGGCCAGGTTGGCCGGCAGTGTCCACGGAGTGGTCGTCCAGATCAGCAGGTGCATGTTCGTCTCGCCGACGATTGGGAATTTCACGTAGACACTTTGGCTGATGTGATCCTGATATTCGACTTCCGCTTCGGCCAGCGCCGTGCGGCATGGGATGCTCCAGTACACCGGCTTTTTACCGCGATAAACAAAGCCCTTCTCGACCAACCCTGCGAACAGTCGCAGCTCCTCTGCCTCGTATTCGGGATGGAGCGTGAGGTACGGATTGTCCCACTCGCCAAGCACGCCGAGTCGCTTGAACTGATCACGCTGTTTGTCGATGAACTCCAGAGCGTACGCCTCGCAGGCCTTGCGGATCGTCGCCGGTGTGGCGTCGGTGTTGCCGTCCTTGCGCATCTGCTGCGTGACCTTGAACTCAATCGGCAACCCGTGGCAGTCCCAGCCTGGCACGTAGGGCACGTGTTTGCCGCGTAGCGTCTGGTACTTGAGAATGAAGTCCTTGAGAATCTTGTTCAGTGCCGTGCCGATGTGCACGTCGCCGTTGGCGAACGGCGGGCCGTCGTGTAGCAGAAATCGCTCGGCGCCTTCGCGGCGTTTTTGGATCTGCTCGTACAGGCCGTCTGCATGCCACTTGGCCAGGCGTTCTGGTTCGCGCTGAACGAGGCCGGCGCGCATCGGGAAATCCGTCTGCGGCAAATTCAGTGTTTTTTTGTACTCCATCTTGGGTGCCCGCCCGGGCGGGCAGGCGCGGCAACCTACCAGCACGCTTGGCCAAAGGCAAAAGCAGAAACAGCCCGGCATGGTTGGCTTGACTGAGCTTGGCCAAGCGGTACGGTTTGCGGCATGAAGAATTGCTTCGTACGATACACGATCACATCACTGCTGCTCGCCGGCACTACACTTAGCCTATTCGCCGAGGAACCCCGGCTTGAAAGCGGCAAGCAGCGAGCCACCGTCACCGGACTGCACGGCAAGCCCGCGCCCAAGTTGGCCCTCAGCCAGTGGCTGAACACCAAGGGCGGCAAGGCACCGGACACCGAGGGTAAAATCGTTGTGCTCGACTTTTGGGCGACGTGGTGTGGTCCGTGCATTGCCTCCATTCCAAAGACAAACAAGCTAAGGAGAAAGTATGCTGACA
>DASCOW010000327.1:0-3258 GCA_036012205.1 Verrucomicrobiota bacterium | reverse complement strand
CCCCCTCGACCACGGCATCATTCAGGATGGCCACCACGAAAGTGGAGCTAGCCTGGCCCGGCGCGAACTCAAGTACTCCGGTATTGGCCAGATAATCCGCACCAGCGACGGCGCTGCCGTTAAACACCTCGTACTGAACACTGACCGCCTCGGCCATACCGCCCAAACGCTCGACCGTCACAACAAAAGATCCGCCATTCTCATTTACGTAAAAATCTGACGAGGTAAAGGCCAATTGACCAAAGAAATCATCGTTGTTGATCGTCAACGAAGCCAGGCGCCGACCAAGCACAGGCTGTTTACCAGGCGCACCGGCCGGACTTTGCAGTTCGAGAATCAACTCCCGATCCGCCGCCACCGTGGTGTTGTCGATTATGTTCAACGTGATCAGTTTCTCACCGGTTTCACCGTCGGCCCAGGTGACAACCCCTGAAGCGTCAGCATAGTGCACGCCCTCCTCAGCGGTACTCTCAGCGGTAGGAGCATAGCTTACAGACACCTCGCCCACGCTACCTCCTATACGGCGGATGCCAAACTGGGATGTTCCGGCCGACTCAACGGCCTCGAACCTTGTGCCAACCCACTCGATCTTACCGGAAGCGTAGTCGTTATCGACGATCCGCACGGTCGCCACGCCGGAGCCGAAACCGCCGCCGATGATTGCCCCGCCCGATGGGTGGGACAGCTGAACGATCAACACTTCATCCGGCTCACTCTTTGTATCGTCGTGGACCGGAATGGCGATTTCCCGGGAGCGTTCGCCGGGGCCAAACGTGAGTGTACCCTGCACGGCGGTGAAATCCGGCGTGGCACTGCCGGCCTCGGCCAACCCAAGGCCGCCAAGCTTAAGACCAAGGTTCTGCAACTGCCGCTCGGTGGTCCCGAGCACCGTGTAGCTGACAGCCACCTCGCCGGTGTCGCCCTGCACACGCTCAACCGTGATGGTCAGGCTCTTGGCGTGCTCATCCACCGCATACTCCTCCCGATCGAGGCGGAAGGCGCCGTAATGGAAATCGTTGTCCACAACCGAGACACTACTCAGGCCCCGACCCAGCGCCGGAGAAGTCATGATGCGCTCACCGCCTAGGAATAGGTTACCCATGGGATTTGACAATTTCAGCTCGAGCGACTCGTTGCCCTCAACCAAGTCATCCTCATTGATTGTAAGGGTCAAGTTGTTCTCGTCGGTGAACCAAAGCCGGCCGGTATTGTCGGGGGATCCCTCGTTGTTGAGGCCCACATAGGCGTCGCTCTTCATCCAGCCGCCGCCGTCGAAAGCGTTCGTGTTGTACTTCCAGTACATGGACGGCCAGTACACCTCGGTCAAGAGATTGGAGTAGTCATCCTCCCCCTTGGCCAAACCGCTACCACTCAGCAGGTCCGGGCTGGCCACGCGTGCCAGCGCACCGCCCAGGCGTCCGTTGGTGCGTCCCACCTGGATGAACAACTCGCCGATATTCTCGTCGCCACTGTAGCCGGCGTGGGTCAACTCGATGTTGCCCGGTCCGGGTGTTGCGCCGCCCACCAGACGGGTGACATTCCACTGGTTGCGAATCGAGTCGCGAGTATAGCCGCCGCCTACCTTGTTGAATGAGCCACCGATGAGCAGATGCCCTTTCGCATCGATCGCCATGTCCTGCACGTGGTTAACCGGATCGTTAAGGCCACCGCGAATCAGGCCTGCAAACTGGTTGTAGGCAGTGTCCATGAACGTGGTGTCGAGTACCCCGTTGCCGTAAAGGCGAGCCACGCCAAAACGGCGCGTGCCGTTAAACGACGGGAAAAGGCCGCCAAGATAAACGCCACCGTCCTGCGCAAGAGTGATGCTGTACACTGGCCCGTCGGTGCCTGTGCCAATATCAAAGCCCTCGTCCACCGAACCGTCCGGGTTGAGTCGGGCGATGCCGTTTCGCGGAATCAGGTTCACGTGGGTGAAGGCGCCGCCGATCAAAATCCCGCCATCGGGTTGAATGACCACGGAGTAAATCGTATCGTCCGCGCCGTGCACCGATTCAAACGTCGGATCAATGTCACCGCCTGGAAGCAACCGGGCCAACCGGCTCCGGCGATTTTCACCAATATTTTTAAATTCACCGCCAACGAGAACGGCGCCATCGGGCTGCACGGCAATGGCCCGTACCGGACCGTCTAGTTCCTCGTCCATCACAAATGAGCCGTCCAGTTGGCCGTCCTTGGCCAAGCGGGCGATGTATTTACGGTTGGTATTGGCCACCGTGGTGAACTCGCCACCAATCATCACCTTGCCATCAACCTGTGATACGACATCGCGCACAGCGGCGTTAGCCCCGGTGCCGGGGTCAAAGGTGGCATCGATCGAGCCGTCGTCGTTGATCCGGGCAATCGAATAGCGCACCGTACCGTTGTATGAGGTGAAGCCGCCGCCGATCAACGCCTTGCCACTGGGTAGCGCCACGATGCTGCTGATATAGTCATCCGCCCCAGTACCGATCGCATAGCCAGCATCAAGAGCACCATGAGCATCGAGCCGAGCCAAACGGTTGCGCACCACCGTGTTGAACGCGGTGAAATCACCGCCGACCAAGATGCCGCCATCAGCCTGGACAGCCACCGCATGTACATCGTCATTGGCGCCCGGGGCGCTGTTGAGCGGCGGAGAGGTGAACAGGTGGTAGTCGGGGTTGAACAGGCGATCAGACGATCCGGCCGGCTGCTCGGAGGCCCGGTAAGCCGGGTTGGGACCGGTAGTTGTCACGCCCGTGTTTGGGTCGGTCGTGGTGATGATCGGGGGCTGGGACGGATCCTCAAGCAGGTCATCATCACTCACGATGGTGATCTTGGCGTAGTACTGCCCGGATACACCACCCGGCAGCCACCAGTTAGGATCGTTGCCAATATAGGCAAATGCGTCTGGAGCAAAAGTGCGAATGTCAGGGGTCGGATTGAACAGGTAAACGAACATGTCCTCGTTGAACTCCACCTTCTTGTCATTGATGATCGGAATCGAAAACTCTTCGTAAGCCGATCCCGGCGGAAACGTCAGGGTGCCCCGAAGCGGGGTAAAGTCCTGTCGTGGCGTGGGAAATTCCGAACCGGCCTCAAGCCCCACCTTGGCGAGATCGCTTTCCCAGAAGAAAGGTTTGTATGGGTCAATGTAATAATCCCCCACCTCCATGGCTAAGGCTGGAGCATTCCAAACCCCTTTCAATTCTGTACCTGTATTCCCACCGCTCGTGGATAGGGGATAAGTCGGCCTGACAATATAATCTACGGTGCAGG
>DASCOW010000326.1:0-2995 GCA_036012205.1 Verrucomicrobiota bacterium | reverse complement strand
ACATTGGCGGTGCGCGCACGGCTTTATTCAACTGGCTTTATGCGCGCCACACAGGCGGCACGTTTGTGCTGCGTGTTGAGGATACTGATGATGCCCGCAATACCCGTGAGGCGGTCGATGTGATCCTTGACGGTCTCCGCTGGCTTGGCCTCGACTGGGATGAGGGGCCGGTCTCCGGCGATGCCATGCAGGAGAGCCGGGGCGATCGTGGGCCGTATTTTCAATCGCAGCGCGGGGAGATTTACCGTCGCCGCGTCGGGGAACTACTGGACAAGAACCTGGCCTACGAGCACGAGGGGGCGGTCAAGTTCCGCATGACTCGCGAGCCGGTGACTATCCCGGATCTGGTTGCCGGCGATGTAGTCCGCAAACTCACCGATCGCGAGGAGGCTGATCCCGATTTTGTCATCGTGCGCTCGGACGGCAAGCCGGTGTTTCATCTCGTCAACGTGGTGGACGACATCGAGATGGGCATCACACACGTGATCCGTGGCGAGGATCATCTCTCGAACACGTCGAAACACGTGGAGTTGTTCAAGGCGTTCGGCGTGGATGCACCGAAGTTCGCGCACATCCCGCTCATCCTGAACAACGACGGCTCGAAGATGAGCAAGCGCGACACAGGCGCGTCGATGACGGCGTACATGGAGGGCGGTTACCTGTCATCGGCGGTGGTGAATTACCTGAGTCTGCTCGGCTGGTCGCCAAAGGACGACACGGAGGTGATGCCGACGGCCGAGTTGATCGAGCGCTTCGACCTCCCCGGCGTGCAGCGGGCCAACGCGCGGTTCGACATGGCCAAGCTTGACTGGTTGAACTTTGAGCACATCCGCATCCTGCCGGCTGCCGATTTCAAAGGCCGGGCGCTTGGCCAACTGCAGGCTGCAGGGATCGACACTGCCGACCGCGATGCCGTGTACATCGACGCCGCGCTGGCGTTGTGCACGGACAAAATCAAAAACCTCAACGATGTTGCCGGCTACATCGGGTTTTTCTTTCGCGACGAGGTGGAGGTCGATGGCGAGGCGGCGGCGCAGGCGTTGACGCCGGAGAACAAGCCGCACCTGGCCGCGCTACGGGAGGCGTACGCTGGCTTGGACAAGTTCGACGGCGACACGGTGCAGGAGGCACTCAAGGCCACGGCCATCGCTCGCGAGGTGAAAAACAAGGTGCTCGTCATGCCGGCCCGCGTGGCCTGCACCGGCAGCAAGGTCGGCCCAAGTTTGTATCATTTGATGGAGGTGCTTGGCCAAGCGGAGGTTTTGAAGCGGTTTGACGCCGCGCTGGCTCGAATGTAACAATCGTCGGCCAAGGCAAATCTGCGCTTGGCCAAGCGAAACTGATTTCATGGTTATTTTAACAACAATTTACGTGGTTGCCGCCGTGCTGCTTCTCTTTGGCGCGGCGATCTTTGTGCACGAGTGGGGCCACTATATCGTCGCGCGTATGTGCGGCATGAAGGTGGAGGAATTCGCCATCGGCTTCGGCAAGATTCTCTGGAAGAGGGAAAAGGATGGCATTCTCTACACCGTCCGCGCCATCCCGGCCGGCGGCTTTGTGAAGCTGCCGCAGATGCTCACCAGCGAAGCGCTCGAGGGGAAAAGCGAGGAAGAGGCTGAGCCGCTGCCGGAGATTTCGCCGTGGGCCAAGATCGCCGTCGCCGTCGCCGGGCCGATCATGAACATAGTCTTTGCCGTCGTGCTGGCGACCGTGATCTTTGTCGTCGGCCTGCCGGAGATGATCACGCCGCCCGTGGTCGGCAACTTGAGCAAGGAATCGACAGAGTACGCGCTCGGCATTCGCGAGGGCGACATCGTCACCAGGATCGATGAACAAGCGATTCTATCATGGGAGGAAGCCTACAAGCTGACCGCCTTGTCGGTGACGAACCGTTTTGCGGTCACGTTCATGCGGGATGACGATGAGTTCACCCACGTGCTGACGGCCACCCCGGTCAGCGACGAGATTCCAATTAAAACGCTCGATCTGCCGTCAAAATTTCCACCGATCGTGGGGCGCGTGCTCCCTGAGCAAGCGGCCGACGAGGCCGGCTTGAAGGCAGACGATAAAATCGTCTCGCTCGGCGGCATCCCGATCGGCGGCCAAGGTCAGTTGATCGATGAGCTGCAAAAGAATGGCGGCAAGCCAACCGAGATTGTCGTGCAGCGGGGCGCAGAGGAAGTCGCACTAGCGATCACGCCGCGATTGATTGAAGACAAGGTGATGATCGGTGTGCAGTTCGGCCGCGGCCCGAGGGTTTACATTGAACGCTGGCCCGGCCCGTTTCCATGGGAGAACATTTCGGAAGTCGGCTCGCTCATGTGGCGGACGCTCTACGCGCTGTTTCACCCGAAGCAAACTGGCGTTGGCGTGAGCGACTTGAGCGGCCCAGTCGGCATCCTCGCGATGCTCGGTGCCATGGTGAAAACCGACTACCGCCTGGCATTGAATTTTCTCGTCCTGCTCAACGTGAACCTTGCCATTCTGAACATGCTGCCGATACCGGTGCTAGATGGAGGCCACACTATCATGGGGTTTATTGAGGGCATTTTCCGCGTCAAAATACCGGTCATAATTCAAACGGTGCTAACGTATATTTTTGCGATATTACTAATCCTTTTGATGCTTTTTGTATCGTTCCACGATATTTATGAGCGTTCAGATATCTTCATAGACATGTTTAATAGCGACACTGAGGTCCAGGCACCGGCCGACCCCACCCCCGCCGCCAGCGAATAATCCCCCGCCATGGACTACTGCGCCTCACCGTATCGCCATGCGCGCCGGGACACGCGCCCGGTGATCATCGGCGAACCGGAAAACGGAGGCGTCCTCGTCGGCGGCAGCAACCCTGTCGTTCGCCAGTCGATGATCACCTGCAGCACGCTCGACACCGACGCCTGCATCGAGCAATCGATGGCCTTGGTCGAGGCCGGCTGCCAGATTGTCCGCATCACCGCGCAAACCAAACGCTACGCCGCCAATCTCGAGCCGA
>DASCOW010000325.1:0-4486 GCA_036012205.1 Verrucomicrobiota bacterium | reverse complement strand
CTCCGGCAACAAGCAGCCAAAGCGGAGGAATTTTATGACAGACTCCAGCGACAAGTCGCCGAGTCCGACAACCTGCGCAAGCGCCTGGCCAAGGAGAAACAGGACGCCATCCGCTACGCCAATGAAGCACTCATCGAGCAACTGTTGCCCACGATGGACAGTTTCGAGATGGCGATCACCGCTGTCCGAAACACCGACGACAACTCCTTCGAATCGCTCAAGACCGGCATTGAAATGGTGCACACCCAGCTCAAACGAACGCTCGAAGAGGTGGGCGTTACCGAGATCGACGCCAGCGGCCAAGCGTTCAACCCGTCTCTGCACGAGGCCATGTCCCGAAAAAAAACAGACGATGCCGAGGAAGGCACCGTGCTCGAGCAAATCCGCAAAGGCTATCGACTCAAGGACCGTCTGCTCAGGGCCGCCTCCGTGGTTGTCGCCGCCCCTCTTGAGGAGGCAGAGAAGGAAGACAATCAGTAGCCATGGCCAAGCGCGATTACTACGAAGTGCTCGGCATCAACAAAGGTGCCTCTGCGGATGAAATCAAAAAAGCCTACCGCAAGCTCGCCGTCAAATTTCATCCCGACAAAAACCCCGACAACAAGGAAGCCGAGGAGAAATTCAAAGAGATCGGCGAAGCTTACGAGGCCCTGAGCGATCCCGAGAAAAAAGCAGCCTACGACCAGTACGGCCATGCCGCATTCGGCCCGGGCTCCCGGCGCAGTCGCGGCGGTGGCGGCTTCCATGACCCGTTCGATATTTTTCGGGAAGTGTTCAGCAGCGGCGGCAGCGGTGGCGGTGGCGGCGGCAGTATTTTTGAGGATTTGTTTGGCGGAGGCGGACGGCGAAGTTCCTCCGGCCCAACCCGAGGCTCCGACTTGCGCTACGACATGGAGCTGACCTTCGAGGAGGCCGTGCACGGTTGCGAGAAGGATATCCGCTTGAGCAAACTCGACGCGTGCGACTCATGCAAAGGCACCGGCGCAGCAGACGGGGGCCGTCGGACAACCTGCGGCACCTGCAACGGCCAAGGCCAAGTCGTCCAGTCACAGGGCTTTTTCAGCGTGGCCCAAACCTGCCCCAAGTGCAACGGCAGCGGCGCCACCATCGACAAGCCTTGCCCCAAGTGCAACGGCGAGGGTCGCCGCGACAAATCCAGCAAAGTCACTATTCGAATCCCCGCCGGGGTAGACACCGGCGCGCGGCTACGCTCCACCGGCAACGGTGAGGCCGGCGTACACGGCGGAAAACCGGGCGACCTCTACGTCGTGCTGCACGTCAAGGAGCACGAGATATTCCAGCGCGACGGCGACGACCTCCAATGCGAAGTGCCGATCAGCTTCGTCCAGGCCACGCTTGGCTCCGAGATTGAGGTGCCCACCCTGAGCGGCAGCTCGCGGATCAACGTCCCACCCGGCACGCAGTCCGGCACCATCCTACGACTCCGGGGCAAGGGAGTAAAAAACGTGCAGGGCTACGGACACGGCGACCTTCACATTCGTGTCATTGTCGAGGTGCCCACCCGACTGAACGCCGAACAGAAAGCTAAGCTGACCGAGTTCGGCGAACTGTGCGACGACCGAGTCAACCCAATGCGCGGCTCCTTTTTTGAGAAAGCCAAAAAGTTTTTCAGCTAGCCCTCTACAGTTTCATGCACCGTTTTTTCATCCTCCCGGAGGAGTGCCACAACAACCCGCTTCGCCTCTCACCTCAGGAATCCAAACACGCCCGCACCGTTCTGCGCCTGCGGGAAGGCGACCGCGTCGTCGTTCTCAACGGCGCTGGTAAAGAACTGCTCTGCCAAACTGACGAGGTGCGCAATGAAGCCGTCCTGCTCAACATCGTCCAGGAAAACAACGTCCCGCCCCTGCCCTTCGAGATCACGCTTTACCAGGCCGTGGCCAAGGGCAAGGCAATGGATTTCATCGTCCAAAAAGCCGCCGAACTCGGCGCGCACCGCATCGTGCCGGTGCTCTCCGAACGCTCCGTACCGGACTGGGACGAGGCCAAGGCCGCAGCCAAGGTCGAGAAATGGCGTAACATCTGCATCGAGTCGATCAAGCAATGCGGCTCCGCTTGGCTGCCCAAGCTTGAACTGCCGATGAAGCCAAGAGCAGCACTGGCAGACGCGCGACAAACCGACCTGTCACTGATCGCCACCCTGCAACCCGACGCAAAACACCCCCGCGAACACATTGACGCTCACGCCGAGGAACACGGCCAGTCACCGGGCAGACTGGCTATTTGGATCGGACCAGAAGGCGACTACACGCCGGCAGAAATCAACACCATCCGCACTGGCGCCCTGCCGATCACACTTGGCCCGCTGGTGCTCCGCAGCGAGACCGCCGCCATCTACTGCCTCGCCGTGATCAACTACGAGTTGCAGGCCCGCCAATAGCCGTTTGGCCAAACGCTTGACTTACGCGGAGGCTTCCCTCATGTAACGCAGACTCTCGCGAGCGATCGTCTCTGCACCCTCTTCAAAGTCGAACACCTCCACCGACACGACACCGTCGTAGCCGACCTCCTTCAGCGCACCGAAGATCGGCTTGAAATCGACATCACCAAAACCGGGGCCCTTGAGGTTGGCGTCGTTGGCGTGGAAGTAGCCGAAGTCCGGGTGCGAGTCGCGGATGATATCCGGAATCGGCTTGAGATCGGAACACATCGCCTTCACATCGAGGATAATTTTGAAGGCATCGCTGTCGAACTGCCGAATGAACTTGATGCCCTTCGAAGCCGTGTTCACAAAATCAGTCTCGGACGGGGCCAACGGCTCAAAACAAATCGTCACCTCCTTGTCCTCAGCCAGCTTGATCGACGGAGCGAACGTCTCCTTCGCCAGCTCCCAAGCCTGTTCAAAGCTGACCCCCGGCAGTAAATTCCGCTGCTTCGGCGAACCGACAACAATCGCCTTACCGCCAAGGTCGGCACAAAACCTCACCAACTCACAAAAATAATCCGCTGTCTTCCGGCGAACCGCCGGGTCGGTGTGGGTCATATACATGCCCTCCGTCTTGATGAGCACCCAGTGTACCGCCGAAATTTCGATGCCGTTATCGTCAGCGACGGCGCGAATCCGATGCCGCTCCGCAACTGGCACCTCCGTCACGTACTGCGACAGCGTAAACGGCGCAATCTCAATTGCATCATAACCGGTCTCGGCAACAAACCGGATGGACTCATCAATCGTCCACCCCTCAAACACTTCATTACAAATAGCAAACTTCATTTTGTCGATTGGTCAAAAACACGCACTTAACCATAGTCAGACTAGGTTTTCAGGCTAATTCGCTAAAGCGGACAAGCAAGCGGGCGGCCTGTTTGCTCGCCTGACGGGATTGCTGAAGAACCTCATCATGGCTGATTGGCGACTTGGCCAAGCCGGCAGCGGCGTTGGTGATGCACGACAGGCCGGCGACCTCGAGGCCAAGCTGCCGGGCGACGATTGCCTCGGGCACGGTGCTCATGGCAACGGCGTCGGCACCCAGCATTGCGTAAGCACGAATCTCAGCCGGCGTCTCGTAGCTTGGACCGGACACTGCTGCATAAACACCGCTCTTCAACTCGATCCCGCACTCGGCAGCGGCCTGCCCAAGCGCTTGGCCAAGCGACTCGGAGTAAGCTGCGGACAGGTCCACAAAGCCCGGCAATCCCGGCGGTGCTTGGCCGCGCAGCGGGTTGGTCCCCATCAGGTTGATGTGGTCGGTAATACGCATGAAGTCACCGACAGCCAGACTTGGTGCAATGCCTCCAGCTGCGTTGGTCAGCAAAAACCTCTCGATCCCAAACGCCGCCATGAGACGAATCGGAAACGTCACCTGATCCATCGAGTGGCCTTCGTAGTAGTGCAATCGCCCGGCCTGCAAAAGGACATCCGTCCGGCCAAGTCGACCGATGATAAATTCTCCCGCGTGACCATCCACTCCCGGGACACCACAACCGGGCACATCAGCGAAAGCAACTGCCGCAGAGGGCTCGATCGCCTCCACCACTTGGCCGAAGGCACTGCCCAGCACGATGGCCAAGCGTGGCCGCAACGATGTAGCCGCGGTCAACACTTGGGCAGCGGCTTGAGGTTTCAACTGCACCAAGCCGGTATGCCGCTTGGCTAACCGGAACTCAAGCCAAGAACGACTGGGGAAATCCCTTGAAAAGCTATTGGTTAGCGAAATCTGTTGACGAGCGGTACAAACTGCCGCTAGTTTGCCCGCCCCTCGGGATTCCTGAGTAGCTCAATGGTAGAGCGGTTGGCTGTTAACCAATAGGTTCTAGGTTCAAGTCCTAGCTCAGGAGCCACTTATTCGAATCCCCCCATCTCTCGCAATACCTCTGCTCCTTTATTGCTAAAAAAAGGAACTTTTCTCGCTGATATGGCAGAATCCCTGCTCTTGCTTTGTGGATTTCAGGCCAGTGGAACCGGCGTTTTTGAAGCTTTTAAGTTGGTTCAGTTAAATAATCTGGATTTTGAATCATCAAGCAG
>DASCOW010000324.1:0-2436 GCA_036012205.1 Verrucomicrobiota bacterium | reverse complement strand
GCGATGAAAAAAACGGGATCGGGCAGGGTCTTCGCCAATTCGGCGGCTCGTGTCAGTTCGTGGTAGGCTTGGCGTATCTGGTTTTTCTGCGCGAAGTTTTGGCCAAGCTGAAAGCAGGCCTGCGTCAGGTCGAACGGGCCGTATGTCTTGAGTGTGCTGTCGATGCGTGACAGGGCCAGCAACTCCTCAGCGCCAATCAGCCGGTCCAGTTCCTCATCAAACTCGTAGTTTGACTTGGGGTTTGCCCGGCGCAGGTTGGCTTGCGCGATCAGGTTGCCTTTCGGGCTGCCTCGGTAAAGTTCGCACGCTGAGAGGAAAAGTTTCTCGGCAGCTTCCTCTTGGTTGTTGCGGATGAGATCCACTCCCCGGTGGTTCAGGTTCCGGGATAGCCAGCTCATGATGATCAGCGTGTCGAGAAACTGGTTCTTCCGCAAATGTTCGCCCTCGCCGGCGAAGGTATCGAACTGTTTTACGACGGCTTCGGCAACGGCTGTGCTGGCTGTGATTTGCTTGTTCGTTAGTGGCGGCTTGTCCAGCTTGGCAGCCTCGGCGGGGTAGGGCGACAGGCGGAAAATCCCCTTCTCGGGGTTCATGTAAAACTGCTCAAAGAAGTATCCGAAGCTGGGGTGAAGGTAGTAAATTGGCGTGCTTTCGCTGAGACCGTTGAGCATGGTCAGGATTTGCAACTGATCGATGCGCTTGGCCTCGAGTACTTCCTCCGGTGGGGCGTGCCAAAGCGAGTTGTCGCGCTTGGCCAAGCGTACCTGATAATCGGGCGACGTCAGTTGGTGGGTCTGCACCAGCAGGGTTTGCGCGCCGGTACGGGATCGGGCCAACTCTGCCCGCAGGAGCTGGCTCTGCGGGGCCATGTCGTTGTCAGTGAACAGGATGGCTTTATCTTCGGGGAGGTTGCTAGCGAGCCACTGGGCGTACGCGCTGGTCACGCCGTTTTTGTTGTTGGCGTGTACCGTTCCGAGGTTTCTCCAAACCAGCACCGCGATGACGGCCAAGGCGGCAATCTGCAGCCCGATGAACAGGCCGCGGTTCAGCGCCTTGGCTAGCTCGGACGGTTTTTGCCATCGCCGGGCCTCTTCCTTGCCGGAAAGCAACAACAGGTATCCCAAAAAGTAACCGATGCTCAATGCGCCCAGATAGTAAAACGTCAGGAACGGTGCCCCGATGCCGGTAACCTGCGGCAGGTTGACCAGTTTGCGCGGACTGACCACGTGGTCGAACGCCACGTAAATGCAAACGGCTAGGAATAGAAAGTGCACCAAGCGGAGTAGGCCGGTCGTGATCGCCGAGGCGGCGGCGTTGGTGTCGCCGAAATTCGCGGGCCAACGGATACTCACCAACAGTAGCGGCAGGATCGCCGTGGAGGCCATGACCATGACCATTAACCGCTGGCTGAACAGGCTCCCGATGAACGACTTCTGCAGACCAAGGTTGGCCAACAGCACATCCGCGAAGCTCTCTCCGTTACCGAAGAGCACAGCTACCAATGGCAGCAGCAGATAGAGAGACAGGCCGGCCAAGGCGTTCAGCGCCAACTTGAGCGGCATGCCGTCGCGGAACAATTGCATGCGCGCCGTCCATAGCAGCGCGATCGCGAACAGCGGCAGGAACCCCACCATGCCCCAGTTATTTGTAATGCCGATCGCGTACACGAGCACCGCGCGCCGCAGCCATCGGGTTTTGTGCTCGATCCGGTACTCGAGCAGGCAGCGGATGACGAAGGCGAACAACAACACGTTGAGCATTTCGCCAGTGCCGACGGTGGCATGTTGCCAGAAACTCAGTTGCAGCCCACACACCAGTGCCGCAAACAGTGCGGGCATCCAGTTGCCGGGCAGGCTCAGCAGCGAGTGGGCGCTCTGTTCTCGTCCCCGTTGTTCCTTGGTGCGGTCGTGCGGAAGCAGCACCACTGAGCGCGTGAGCGTCGCCAGCGCCAATGCGCCGAATACAGCAGCGAGGATATTCATCGCCGTTGGCACCATTGAGGCCGGCAGCACCCGCAGCGGTAGCGTGATTAGAAAAAGCAGCGGTGCCTCGGACTGCGCACGGTCGCTCCATCCCCCGACATCCGACACGGCGGGCAGACTTGCAAAACTGATCCACGAATGCAGCGTGGCAAGGTAAAGCACGACCGCGCCCAAGGCGACGGCCCAAGGGAGACGGGTGGCAGCGAATGACTTCAACGGGTTGCTGGTGTCTGTCATTGACTCGGTTGCGGCGACAGTTGAAACCAACCCGCCCATCGATTGCAAGACTGGTTTTGGCGGGATAGCTCTCTTCGGTTTCGGTTCACGTGCCGGTGTTCAGGCGCAGATCGGTCACGCATTCGACGTGCTGGGTATGGGGAAACATGTCCAGCGGCACGACCTGCTCCAACCGATAGACCCCATCGGCGCAGAGAGCGTTCAAATCCCGGGCCAG
>DASCOW010000323.1:0-12383 GCA_036012205.1 Verrucomicrobiota bacterium | reverse complement strand
CCTGTTCCTCCACCTCGGCCACCGTCACACCAAACGCCTTCATGTAAATGTTGAACCGAAAATTGTTCCGCAGTTCCTTGGAAACAAAACAGCCGCTGCCCCCCGCGCCGATGCCGGCCACATGGCAGTGCATATCAAGGATTAGCCCGTCATGCGGCTTTACCAACGGCAGGTACGGACCAGAGAAATACACCCACCGTAGCAGTAGCAGCAGCAACACGCCAACACCCAGCCACTTGGCCAAGTGGACGCAACAGCAACGCCACCGGACGCAACTGGGGCGAGGCTCATCCGGTCCCAGATTTGTGTTCATTCGTCGATCCAAACTTGAAATTCACCTTGTCCTCGCACACACTCGGGGCATGTCAGAGATAGCGGAATTCCTCCATCACGGCGCGGAACAGATTACACCGAAAATCCTCGATGGAATCCATAAAAAACTCCCCGCGCTCAAGCTGGAGTTTGCCGAGATCAACGCGCCCGAATTTCCGCATCTAGTCGAGCAACTCGATTTTTTGGCGGACGTGGTCGAGGATTATGTCGAGAGCGTCGATGATGCCCTGCCGCTGGTCGCCGTGGCCGAGGCGGCCTACGCGCTGGCGTATGCCCACAAGCAGCTTGGCCTTATCCCGAATCATCTGCCGCACATTGGCCATGCCGACGAATCGTCGATCGTCCGAACGATCCTAATCGAGAACGAGCGTGCTCTCTCCGAGTACGCCGAGCGACACGAAACCGACTGGGTTACCGTCAAGCCGTAACACACGCCTCGAACGCCTCCGTGAAATCCCGGGCGTACCCGGCGTGATCCATCAGCGGCGAACACCGCAACCTCCCCCGCAAGCCATCCCCCAGCTTAGCCAAGCGCTGCGGTGCCTCAAACCAGCCCGCCGCCTTGGCTATCAACGCTTCGCGGTCGACGGCGATCAACTCCGGCAAATCCACACACGTCAATAGGCTCGCCCCCTGCCGCGACACGTAACTGTCGCCCTCCAGCGCTAAAATCGGGGTGCCCATCCAAAGGCAATCCCCCGTCGTGACCCCGCCGTTGTACGGGAACGGGTCCAGCATCAAGTCGATGCGATTGTGCATCTCGAGATATTCGCGTTCCGGCCCCTTCACGGTAAACAACAACTGCCCGGCACCGATACCGTGCCGCTCGAACTTCGCCAACAGCAATCCCTCATGCGCCGGGTCGTCGCGCACCAGCAACAACAGCCTCGATCCCGGACAAGCCCGCAGAATACCACTCCAAGTCTCCACCGCCGCCGAGCTGATCTTGGCCGGATTGTTCAGGCAGCCGAACGTGAACGGCTCGCCACCGAGGCACGGCGGGCCTCCCGGTTCGGGGCTGTTTTCCGGTGGGCCATACACCCACGCCACCGATGGCAGCAGCAGCAGTTTCTCGACGTAAAGCGACTCGGCACCGGGGGGATCGGCCAGTGAGTCGGTGATCCGCCAGTCCACCGCCGGCAAGCCGGTCGTGTTTGGATAGGCAAAAAGGGTGGCCTGAACCGGGGCCGGCTTTTGCGCCAACACCGCGAGCCGATTCCCGGAAGTGTGCCCGGACAAATCCACGAGGACATCGAGTTGGTCGGCGCGAATCCGCTCCACAACTTCGTCATCCGGCAGGGCAGCGATGTCGTACCACTGCTCCACCTGCTCGCGGTAGCGGCGCTTGGCCGGTGAGTCGTCGGCCGAGTTGTCGTACGCGATCGGCGTCACCCTGTCGCGATCCAGATTCTGCCATAGCGCCGAGACCATCCGGCCGACCGGGTGATAACGAAAATCAGCCGATAAAAAACCTACCCGCAACGGCCGCTGCCCATCGCGCGCCGACGTGTCCGCTTGGCCAAGCGCACGGCCAAAACGCACGCCCCAGTCACGATGCGCCGCAGCAATCTCCTCCCGGCTCACGCCGGAGTCGTACTGCATCGCGAAGATCAGGTTGCTGTAAGTGGCCGGCGCGTCGGGATGAATCTCGATCGACTGCCGGTAGCAGTCGATCGCCCGGCCGGCCTCGCTCAAGTCCAGCCAGGCGTTGCCGAGGTTGGAGAGGATGAACGGGTCGCCAAGGCGCAGCTCCAGCGCACGGCCGTACGCCTCCACCGCCTCGCCTGTCCTACTGAGTTCGCGCAGGAGATTGCCCAGCCGGATATGGCCCCGAACCAGCGTCGGGACGAGCTCCACCGAGCGCTGCAAATGGCCTAGCGCCTCCACCGGCTGCCCGGCCTCGGCCAGGGCAGTGCCCAGCAACAGGTGGGCGCTGGCGTCATCAGGGTGTTGCCCGACACTGCGACGGAGACTTTGCAGTGAACTGGAACTATCCTCCCCGCCGCTCACCGTCAAAGCTGTGTCTTGCGGGCGATCTTCCAGATGCGCTCGTTGCTCCGGACGTAGATGGCACCGTTCGAGATCGCCGGCGAACACAGGATCATCTCGCCCAACTCCATCTCGCCGGCGATGCGCCCCTCCGGCGCCGACAAATCCACCACCTGCACTTTGCCCTCCTCATTGAAGGCGTAGAGGTGGTTGTCCGCCACCACAGGCGAACCGCTATACGGCCCGTCGAGGCGCAGTTGCCAAAGTCGCCTGCCGCTGTCGGTGTCGCCGCACGTCAACACGCCGGCGTTGTTCAGGCTGTAGACCCGTTCTCGGTGCACGAGAGGGCTGGCCGTAGCGGGACGCAACCGCGACGAGCGCCACTTCTGTTTGAACGACCTGCCATCGTCCGACAGTTCCAGCGCCGTCACCCCGTGCGACGGCACATACAGCACGCCGCCAGCCAGCACGCTCGACGGGATCGTCGATGCACCGTCGGAATAATGCCAAATGACCTCGCCGTTTTTCGGATTCACCGCGTGAATTCCTTTGCCGGACTGCAGCAACACCAACTCCGCTCCCGTTCGGGTTTTCTGCACCGTGGCCGTAGTCCAGTTGGATGATTTCGGACGGCTAAGCTTCCAAATGTTCGCCCCATTCTCCCTGCTCAAACCGGCCGTGAACGATTCGCTGTCGTTCTCCACCTGCGCGACGAGCACCCCGCCGGCGAGCACCAGCGACGACGCCATGCCAAGGCTGTTGCGGGCGTTGGGGTAATCGAGCGTCAAACCGCGCAGCCATCGGAGGTTGCCGTCGATGTCGAGGCAGAATAGGTCATTCGACGAGAAAATCGCATAGAGCAGTTTGCCGTCGGTCACCGGAGTGGGCGCGGCGATGCTGGTTTTGTTGTGGCACATGGTACTGCCCATCGCCCAAAACTGGCGCTGCCAAATCACCGAGCCGTCGGCGGCGTTGAGACAGAGAATCTGCAACTGATCCTGCCGAGTACCCCCGCTGGCGGTGACAAACACGCGCTCGCCCAAGACCAACGGACTCGAGAGCCCCCGGCCCGGTAGATCGATCCGCCACGCGACGTGCTTCTTCGCGTCGAGCGCGACCGGCAGCCCAACCTCATCCGAGACGCCGTTGCCAAGCGGCCCGCGAAGACCGGGCCAGTCACCCACCGCCAAGCCGTTGGCCAAGGCGGCGATTATAATAGTGAGTAATATTTTTTTCATGTTTGTTTGTTACTTGGCGGCGACCTCGGGAGGAGTGGCGGAATGAATCGCCGTGCCGGTCGAGTCGCACACCCGCAACTGGAACTGCCACTGCACCGTCCAATCCTCCACCTGCTCATTTTGGCAAGCCTTCACGAGAATCGTGTTGCCGCCTTTTTTTAACTGCACCGGCAGCTGGTATTGGTCGATCCGCGCGCCGCGGTGGTATTCGTCGCGCTCAAAGATGAGCTCGCCGTTGAGCCAGATTTTCCACGCATTTTTGCAGCCCAATCGTAGTTCGGCCGGCCGGTCTGTGGCGGAGACGAACTCCGTCTGCGCGTAGCCGGTGACCTCTTTGAGATCACCGTAAGGCTTGTTGAAATCCACCATCCCGTACTCGTCGCCACTTGAGTAAGGCAGCCACTTCACCTTGCCCTTCATGCCGTCGTACGTCGCGGACAGGGCCGCGTTTTTCTCCGGCCCAAACACCGCTGCGAACCCGGCGCGATCCTTGTTATGAAACGGCCCAGCCATCTGCCAGTCCACAAGAAAGCCAAAGTGCCACGTCAGGTTCACCTTGCGGTCAAGCTCCCGCAGGGCACGAGCAACGGCCTGAATCTGGTCGAGATCTCGGGCGGCATCGAGCGCCTGCCTGTACAATAGCACGGCGGCCGGCTTGTTGCCGGCCTTGGCCAAGCCCCCCGCCAGCCCAAACAGCCGGGCAACGGCTTCGCGGCGAAGATCCACGCTGGGATCGCCTAGAAAACCAGGCACGAGCCGCTCAGCCGCCTCGGCGTCCGCACGCCGAACCAGCTCAAAAGCCAACGCGCGTGGCTTGGTGTCGTGGGTTTTGTTCAGCAGAAACTCACCCAGCTCGACCACCGGCAGTTCGCCATCCTTGGCCAAGGCGTTGCCGGCGATCACCTCCACCGCTCCGCGAAGATAGTTCACCGCAAACGGGTTCGCGCCATCCATCGCCGCCAACAACGCTGGCAGCGTGTCGACGCTGCCCCTAGCCAGGAGCCGCAGTGCACCGCCGGCAGCCGCGTTGCCATGCCCTTCACCACCAACGGCACGCAGCACTGCCACCGACTTGTCAAATCCATCTTCCACCGCTTGGCCGAGCGAGGCCAAACCAAGTGCCGTTATTGCCACATGCAAACCAGAGAGCTTCACGGGCGAAAAACTAACGACAGCTTCAGGATGACAAAAGCTTTTTGAGAAAAGAAACAGGCGGCAGACGAACTTACGAGGGCTCGTTCTCGTCCGCACGAGGTGTTTGTGTTCTCATGCGGGTGGACGGATCGATCTCGAGATCCAGCCGCACCAGCCGCCGCGACTGATCCTCGCTCGGGCCACTCGCCGGCACTGCCTTGAGCTGCTTCATCCCCGCCGGAAAATAAACAAAAAACGTCGCGCCAGTGCACAACGTCGCCACGAGGCACCACCAAAACAGCCAGTCGGTCTCAAGGCCAAACTGATCCTTCCTCCCCAGCACGCCCCAGGCAACGACGATCATTTGCAGTACTGTGGCGCACTTGCTGATGACGTGCGGCTGGATTTTCATCTTGCCGCACCAATGCGTGATCACGAAAAAACCGAGCAGCAAAAACAGGTCGCGCCCGAACACCATTCCGATCATCCATATCGGCAGCTGGGGTAGATGTTTGCTGGAAAAACTCAGTACCACCAGGCCGGACACCAGCAGTATCTTGTCCGCGAGCGGATCGAGAAATGCGCCCAACTCGCTGCGCTGCCGGAAGCGCCGCGCGATGTAGCCGTCCACCCCGTCGCTGACCGCCGCCACGAGGAATGCCGCCACTGCCGTCCACCAACTCAGCTCGGTGCCTGTATCGGCATAATCAAGCAGTGAGATCACGAACACCGGCACCAGCATCAGCCGCAGCATCGAGATGTAGTTCGGGATCGTCATCAGTCACGAGCTAGGACAAGGCACCTCTCACCACTTCGCCGTGGATATCGGTCAGACGGAAGTCGCGGCCCTGATACCGGAAAGTCAGACGCTCGTGGTTGATGCCCAGCAGGTGCAGCAACGTCGCGTTCAGGTCGTGCACATGAACGCCGCCCCGTACGATGTTGTAGCCGTAGTCGTCGGTCTGGCCAACGACGGTGCCGCCTTTCGCGCCGCCACCGGCCATCCACATCGAGAAGCAGCGACCATGGTGGTCGCGGCCAAAGTTGTCCCTGCCCAGCTCGCCCTGACAGTAGTTCGTCCGGCCAAACTCACCGCCCCAGATCACCAGTGTGTCGTCGAGCATGCCGCGCTGCTTGAGGTCGCGCACGAGCGCGGCGGACGGCTGATCGGTCTCGCGGGTCTGCGTCCGCAAGCCGCCCGGTAGGCCTCCGTGCTGATCCCAACCGGGATGATAAAGCTGGATGAAGCGCACACCGCGCTCGGCCAGACGCCGGGCCAGCAGGCAGTTTGCGGCGAATGTGCCCGGCTTTTTCACGTCGTCACCGTAGGACTTGAGGATGTGCTCCGGCTCGCCGGAGATATCTGTCACCTCCGGGATCGACGCCTGCATACGGAACGCCATTTCGTACTGGGCGATGCGTGACTCGATCTCGGCGTCGGGGTTGGCCTCGAGCTGCAGTTCGTGCAGTTCGCGCAGGCGATCGAGCATCAGCCGGCGGCTGTCGCGTCCGATGCCGCCCGGATTCTTCAAATGCAGCACCGGGTTGACGCCGGAGCGGAATCGCACGCCCTGATTTTCCGATGGTAAAAAGCCGCTGCCCCAAAGTCGTGACACGAGCGGCTGACCGCCCTTGCCCTTGGTCACCATCACGACGAACGACGGCAGGTTGTCGTTCTCGCGACCGAGCCCGTAGTTGAGCCACGCGCCGATGCTTGGCCGGCCGGGGAACTGCGAACCGGTCTGCATATGCGTAACGCCCGGGCCGTGGTTGATCGACTGTGTGTGCATCGAGCGGATAAGGCACAAGTCATCGGCAATGCCGGAAATGTTTGGCAATATATCGCTGATCTCGAGGCCGCTCTGGCCATGCGGCGCAAATTTGAACGGCGAGCCAGCCAGCGGTAGGGACGCCTGGTTGCCGGACATTGCGGTGAGCCGCTGGCCTCGGCGGATTGGCTCCGGCAGTTCGGTGCCGTGTTTCTCGAGCAGCATCGGCTTGGGGTCGTACATGTCGAGCTGCGACGGACCGCCGCTTTGGAACAGGTAGATCACGCGCTTGGCCTTGGGTGCGAAGTGCGGCGCACCAAGCACACCGCGCCCGGTCGCACCACCGAGCAGTGCACCGGGCTGGAGTAGGCTGCCAAGCGCGATGCCGCCCAGCCCCATGCCGAACGAGTTGAGGAAACCGCGCCGACTCATCGCCGCAGTCGATTCAAATCCTGTGCAAACTGGTGTTTTCATTCTCAGCAAAAACTATCGCTTCACCACCGACTCGTCAAAGTTCATCAGCGCCTTGGCCAGAACGCCTGCAGCGGCGACTCGCTGCTTTGCCAAGCCGTTGGTCAAGCGGCTCTCGCCCACGCTCAAAAACGCGGCCGCGGCCTTGGCGTCCTTTTCAAAAATGGCCAACTGCTCGTCGTACAGTCGACGCAGCAATACCGCTTCGCGGACGGACGGCTCGCGGCTGGTCAGCGTGCGGAATGTATCACGCACCATCGCGCCGACGTTGTCGCCGTGTGTCTGCACCATCCGCTCGCCAAGCATCCTGGCTGCCTCGACGAATTGTGGGCCGTTGAGCAGCACCAACGCCTGCAGCGGCGTCGCCGTGTTTTCGCGCTTGGCCCTACAGACATCGCGCTTGGCCGCGTCGAGCGCCATCATCACCGGAGCCGGGCCGGTGCGTTTCCAAAACGTGTAAACGCTGCGGCGATACAACCCCTCACCCTTGTCGTGTCCCATCGGCTTGAAAGACTCGGTCAAGTCGTACGGCTTGGCACCGGCGCCGCCCATTCGCCGGCTCATCAGTCCACTCGAGGAGAGAGCGTTATCGCGGATCGTCTCGGCGGAGAGCCGGTAACGCGGCGCACGCGCCAGCAGCAGGTTCTCCGGATCGAGCGCCTCGAGCGCCGAGCGCGTCTCACTGGCCTGGCGGTATGTGGCGGACATGACAATCTGCCGTAGCAGGCGTTTCACATTCCAGCCGTTGTCGATGAAGTCCTTCGCCAGCCAATCGAGCAACCCGGGGTGTGTCGGAGGCTTGCCCTGCACGCCGAAATCCTCCGGCGTGCGCACGAGACCGTGGCCAAAGCAAAGCTGCCAAAAATGGTTCACTGCCACGCGGGCGGTCAACGGGTTTTTCGGAGCGACCACCCACTGGGCGAGACCAAGCCGGTTGCGCGGCGCATCTTTCGGGAACGGCGAAAGTGCCCTCGGCGTGCCCGGCCCGACGCGTTCGCCGGGAGCGTTGTATACACCGCGTTTCAGCACGAACGTCGAACGCGGGTTCAGCTTCATCTCCTCCATCACCATGATTTCACCCCTGCCGTCGAGGAGCTGCGTGACGCGCCCGCGGGCACTACGAACCATGGCCAACTGCGCGGCGTGCGGCTTGCTGGCGGTGGCCAGAAAGTAATCGCGCAGCGCAGCGCGTTCCGCTTGGCCAAGCGCATCGGCCGGCTTGGCCAACAGCTTTGCCAGTGACTCGCCGTCGTGAAGCTGCGCCACCTCGCCGCCGGTCAACTCGCGATCAAACACGCGGAAGTCATCGACGAGCCCCCTCGCAAAACCGACGTCCCGGAACCTCTGCCCAATGACGATCGTGTCGCCGCCGCCGCCGGTGATGTTTTTGTACAGATTGTCCCTGACGATCTCGCTTGGCGCCGCTTGGCCGTCCACGAAAACCTGCAGTCCCGCCGCACGCGTTGAGCCGTTGTAGGTGATCGCGACATGGTGCCACTCGTTCTTCGGCAGCTTGGCCTTGGTGCGGACGCTGATGGCGTTGCCGGGCCAGAAATGGATCAGCGACGCGCTTAGGTGGCCGTCGCGCAGGAGCAGTTGGTAGCCGCGGCTGCCGGCATCGGTCCAGGCGCGTGAACGGGAAAAAACGACGGTACGCTCCTTGTGATGCGGCGTGTTCATCCACAGCGCAACCGAGAACGGCTGCGTGCGCTTGAAGTTGCCGATGCCGAGGTTCACCCCGTCATCGCCGGTCAGTTGCAGGGCATTGCCGTTTTTGCCAAGGACGATTTTGTTTCTCTGGCTGCTCGACGCCTGTTTCGACTCGTCGGCGAGATTGGGCAGTTTGCCGTCCTTGTATTCGTCGAGCGGAAAGTGGCCGATTTGCCCGGGCAACTTGGCTTCCGCCGGCCGCTCGGTGAGCCATTTTTCAAACGCCTCCCCGGCGGCTGCGCTCGCCTTGGCCAACTGCGACTCCTCGGCGGCGGTCTGTTTTTCCGCGTCAGCGATTTTTTGTTTTGCCGCCTCGTCGGTCATCAGCAGCGTGGGAGTGGGGATCGACGGCGTGAAGTAGGAGTACAGCCCAGACTCGTCGATGGTGTTGAAGAACGCAAAAAACTGGTAGTACTCCTCATGGGAAATGGGATCGGACTTGTGCTCGTGGCAGCGGGCGCACTCGAGTGTCAGGCCAAGCATCGCAGTACCGAAGGTGTGGTTGCGGTCGGCAACGTACTCGACGCGGAACTCCTCCGGCGTGCTGCCGCCCTCGACCTTTTGCGGATGCAGTCGGTTGAAGGTCGTGGCCAGACGCTGCTCATCGGTGGCGTTGGGCAACAGATCGCCGGCGAGTTGCCACGTCAAAAAATCGTCGTACGGCAGATTTTCGTTGAAGGCCCGGATCACCCAGTCGCGCCACGGCCAGACGAAGCGGTTGCGGTCAACCTGATAGCCGTAGGTGTCCGAGTAGCGGGCGAGATCCAGCCAATGCACGGCCAAATGCTCGCCAAGTCGTGGGCTGCCGAGCAACCGGCTCACGACCTTCCCGTATGCGCCGGACGAGGTGTCGCTCAAAAAAGCATCGATCTCGGCCAACGTCGGCGGTAGGCCGGTGAGGTCAAAAGCGAGTCGCCGAATCAGTTTCTCGCGCTTGGCCAAGGGCGACGGCTCGACACCGGCGGCGCGCAGCTTGGCCAGTGTGAAATGGTCAATTTCATTTTTCGGCCAAGCCGCTTGGCCAAGCGACGGCAGCTCAACCTGTGCGAGCGACACGAACGCCCAGTGCTCTTTCCACTGGGCGCCCTGCTCGATCCAGCGATGGAGCATCTCCCTCTCTTCGCTGGACAACGCGTGCTCCGAGTCCGGCGGCGGCATCAGTTCGTCCGGGTCACTCGACATGATGCGTCGGTACAACTCGCTGGCCTGCGGCTTGCCCGGCGTGACGGCAACGAGGCCGTCGTCCAGCTTGGCAAACGCCCCATCGCGCGTATGAAGTTGCAGGTCGGCTTTGCGGTTTTTTTCGTCCGGGCCGTGGCAGGCGAAGCAGCGGTCGGAGAGTAGCGGCCTGACTTGGCTCTCGAAATCAACCGCCTGACCAAGCACGGAAGTTGCGCCCAAGGCCAAGCCAAGCACCAAACCAAGTCGCCTGTCAGAAAGTGAAATCACAGCGCGGAAATGTACCCCTCAAAGCTCGAATTGAAAATATGAAAATTGACAAATGAATCGCAAACTTGGTTTGTTTTTTGGGCAATTCATGATTATTGTCTGAGGCTTTACGCAGCGGCATATTGCGCGGCGACCGAGTCATTCACAGATGAACATTCACCATCTCGAACTGTTTTACCACGTGGCCAAGCACAAGGGCATCAGCAATGCCGTACGCAAAATCCCCTACGGCATCCAGCAACCGGCGGTCAGCGCACAAATCGCGCTGCTTGAGGAAGATCTCGATGCGATGCTCTTCCACCGTAGACCGTTTGAGTTGACGGACGTCGGCCAAAAGCTCTTCGAGTTCATCGAGCCGTTTTTCAGCAACCTGGACAAAACAGCAGACGATCTGCGAGGCGAGGCATCGCATCGGGTGCGCGTTGGCGCGTCGCATATCATCCTGAGCGACCACATGCCGGTAATCATGGAAAAAGTTCGAGAGGATCACCCCGACCTGCGGGTGTCGCTGAGGCCCGGCCACCAACCGGCACTGGAAACCGCGCTGCTTGCGCGCGAGATTGACGTCGCCGTGACGGCACTCGAAAAAGAGCCGCCCCCCGGCATTGAGAGCCACTCGCTGATCGAGATCCCGCTCGTGCTCATGGCCAAGCGATCATCCAAAATAAAGACGGCAGCCGAGCTGTTCGAGTCGCAAAAAATCACCGAACCGCTTATTTGCCTGCCGCCGGACGAGCCGGTCACAAAAACCTTCCGCGCCGGCCTGGCTGATGCGGGTGTGGACTGGCATACGACACTCGAGGTGAACTCGTTCGACCTCGCCGAGAAACTCACAGCCAAAGGTTTTGGCATTGGCCTCGGCGTCGTATCTCCCTCCTCCAAGCGTGTACAGGGTGTGCGCGCCATACCGCTGCCCGGCTTCCCTACTCTCAAGCTGGACGTGCTGTGGCAGGGCAAACTCGAGGGACCACTCAAGGCGTTCGTGGAAGGTATCGAGTGGCATGTGGAGAATCTCAAGCAAATGCTCACCGACGAAGCCTGCTGAGCCAACGCAAACGCAACTTCTTCGGCGAGAATGTATCCACAAAAGTCTCCCAGCTCCTGACGGACAACATCCGGTTGATCATTTTTTCCGTGTAGGCTCCGGCGATGTAACAGTCAACTCCTGCGCGATGTAGGCAACCACGTCGCGCAGGTTGTCCGGCGACAGCTCAGCCACCGCCGCCTTCATCATCAAGCCGCCTGCTTCGCTTGGGTGAACGCTGCGTTGGCCGTTGGCGTACTTGCGGAGTTGATCAAGCAGGAACCAGTCCTCCTGCACGTTCACCGGCGGCGACTGTATCTCCCGCACCCCCTCCCCCTTCGGGCCGTGGCAAGTTTCGCAACGAATCGAGTAGAGCGCTCGGCCAACGGGGATGTTGCCGCGAACCACCCGGATGGACGGCTGCGGCTTGCACCCGGCGAAGTGGCGCGCCAGCGAATTGAGCTGCGCCTCACTCGTCACCTTCGCCATCGCTATACCCATCAACACCTCGGCGCGGTTGGCCGGGTTTTTGCCACGCTGCCCCGACTTGAATTTTTTTAACTGATCCGCCAAGTACCACTCTGGCAAACCGTCGAGCACCGGCCCGCGCTGCATCTCGCGTGTGCTGTGGCAGACCATGCAGGCATCGATCGTCGCCTTGTCTACTTGGCCAGGCGCACCGCCGTCGGCCGGAAACGTCCGTAGCCCGCGCTCATCCCGAACACACCCCTGCCCCGCCAGCAAAACCCAGCCGGCAACATAAACGAACCTCAACCAACGCAGCCCCTTCACTCTCCCACGAATCTACCCCGCCCGCCCGGTTGCCAACAGGGCAAACATCAGGCCAACACCGTGATCCGTCCTGCGGGTCTTTACACGGCGGGCGGCCCAAGGGCATGGTTCCGCGCCGTGGGCTTGGCCTATTTTCTGAAGCGTGTCGCGATGCTGGTTCCGTTGGTTCTGGCGATCAGTTTCATCGCGTTTTGCCTCGTGCGCGTAGCGCCGGGCGGGCCGTTTGACAAGGAGCGCGCGCCGGCCTCGCCGGACATCGAGCGCAACCTCAAGGCCAAGTACCACCTCGACGAGCCGCTGTGGCAGCAGTATCTGCGATTTGTCGGCATCGGTTATGAAAAACGGGACGGCGAGTGGCGGGCGTTTGAGGGCGGCCTGGTGCGGGGCGACTTCGGGCCGTCGCTGAAGTATCGCAACCACTCGGTCAACGACATCATCGCACAGGGGTTGCCGGTGTCGCTGTCGTTGGGGATG
>DASCOW010000322.1:0-1644 GCA_036012205.1 Verrucomicrobiota bacterium | reverse complement strand
CTGCGTACAACATCCCGTTCAACAGGAAGGTGGATTATACGTTCAGCCCCGGCGGCGAGCAGGACGCCCATGAGGTCGATGTGCTTAAGATGCTGCTGAACGCTGAGTCGGTTTCGATCGGTTGGGACGTGCCCAAGGGGACGCCGCGCGTGGGATCAGCCTTTGGCGATTTGTATTTGCCACTGGAGGGCTTGATCGACTTCGATGCCGAACGCGAGCGCTTGGCCAAGGAGATGCAAAAGGTCGAGAAAGAAATCGCCAAGGTGGAGGCCAAGCTTGGTAATCCGAAATTCGCCGAGCGCGCTCCCTCCGAGGTGCTGGAAGAACAGCGCCAGCGTTTGGCCGAATGGCAGGCCAAGCGCGGCCAGATCAACGAAACCCTTGAAAACCTCTCCGATTAAGAGCCGACAGTGACCGCTGCAAAAAAGAAACAACTATTGGCGAATGCCGTGAAGGCGGCGCAGACAGCTGGTGGCATCATGCGGCGCAATCGCTTGGTCCCGAAGAAGATAAACGAAGCCACCCAGATGGACATTAAACTGGAATTGGACGTGCGATGCCAGCGGAAGATAGAGTCGATGCTGATCAAGGCATGTCCAGAAATCGCCATTCTGGGAGAAGAGGAGAATGCCGGCGACATCGAGACGGAGTTGCGTTGGGTGGTCGATCCGATCGACGGCACGGTTAATTTTGCTTACGGCATCCCCCACGCCTGCGTGTCGATCGCACTACAGCAGCGCTTGGCCAAACCGAACGAACACGGTGAAATTTACGAGACAATCATCGGTGCCGTGTACGATCCGTTTGTGGGCGAGCTTTGGACAGCGATCCGCGGTCAGGCTGCCAAGCTCAACGGCAAAAGGATTCAGGTGAACGAAGGCTCGTTGAAGGAAGCCATGCTGGCGATCGGCTTTGCCAAGGACAAAAAAACGATGGAGTACATGACTCCGTACTTTAACAAGTTGGCGTTGAAAATCCGCAAGCCGCGGATGATGGGCTCGGCGACACTTGCGCTGACTTACGTGGCCTGTGGACGGCTTCACGGCTACATCGAGTCGAAGGTGCGCTTGTGGGACATCGCCGCCGGAGGGTTGATTCTCGAGTGCGCGGGTGGCGAGTTTTGCCGAATGTCGCGCCGTAAGGGCGAACACACTTATGTTGTCGTTGCTACCAACGGCAGAATCAGAAAACAAATTGAGCGCTTTTGCGGCCCGCTCGATCCGGATGGAGTGCTGCCTTAAGTTGCGAGGTTAGCGGACGTCAACTGTATCGCCTTTTTCCTTGGCAGCGATTTGTTTTTTCGGGTCGAGCAGGCTGATGTAGTCGTGGAGGATGTGCAGTGTCTCACGCAAGTGCGGGTCGAGTTTGGGGTTATTCTCTTCCTCCTCGACTTCCTCGTCGTCCTCCGGTTCTTCCTCGAGCCGGATGGGTTTCTCTTCGTCCTCGACTTCCTCGCCCAACTTGGTGTTTGTCTTGATCATTTTGATCGTGAGATCGTAGACGGTTTCCTTGGCATTGCCGCGAGCCTTGCGCTCCTCTATTCGGCCGTTGCGCTTGGCTTTTTCCTCGTCCTTTTCGGTCAGGCGCTTGGTTTCGTTGAGTGACACTGACTTGTCCTTAAGGCGTTCCTTCAGTGTCTCGATG
>DASCOW010000321.1:0-9717 GCA_036012205.1 Verrucomicrobiota bacterium | reverse complement strand
CCTTCGGTGGTGCTTCGCCAAGTGATCCCATCGATTTTGGCCTTGGCCCTTGGTTTTCAAATCGTGCTTGGCAGTTTCTTTCTCAGTGTGCTTGGCCTGGAGAGCAAGGGAGGCGAGGGGTGAAATGGTTCGATCGCGTCATTCGAAACTGGCGCATTCGTAAGGCACTTCCGCACTTGGACAAGGCCAGGCGGGTACTCGACATTGGCTGCGGCGACGGCACGCTCATGCGCCGCCTTGCTGGCGATGATTTCATAGGCGTGGGTATTGATCCGCGCTTTGCCAAGCCACAGGATGTGCCCGACGTGCAGTTCGTGAGAGGAAATTTCCCCGACGACCTGCCGGCTTGCGAATCGTTCGAGGCGATTGCGATGTTGGCTGTGATTGAGCATGTTCCCGAGGGAACCAAGCCAGCTTGGGCGACAGCCTGTCACCGGTTGCTCGCCGACGGGGGGGACGTGGTGCTGACCGTGCCGTCGCCACGGGTCGATGCCATTTTGGCTGTGCTGCGATTCTTCTGCTTGGCCGATGGCACGGCGCTGGAGGAGCATCACGGCTTTGACCCGGGCGAAGTGATGCCGCTGTTCGAGTCGGCCGGTTTCAGCTTGGTCACGCACAAAACATTTCAATTCGGTTTGAACAATCTGTTTGTCTTCACGAAAAACGTGTAGCTCATTTTGTTGTCCCAAAAAACAGAAAGTGTCAACGAACCGAAACTGCGGTTTTGGCTACGGATGGCTTGGGTGGTGGCGTACGCGCTGATGCTGGTGTCGATGCTGAACAACTTGGCACGGCTGAACACCGATGCCATCTCATACATGCGCGTCGCCGAGTATTGGTCGGTCGGCAACCTCGACTTCGCGGTGAACGGCTACTGGGGGCCGATGCTGAGTTGGTTGATGGTGCCGTTTTTGTGGCTGGGTGTTGAGCCGTTGCTTGCTGGCAAATTGGCGATGCTGATTTCCGGTTTAGTGTTTTTTCACGGCAGCCTGTTTCTCGTTCGCTCGGTGGGGCTTCGGTTGATCGACGAGTTGATCGTGGCCTGGTTGCTGGCGCTGATGATTCCCGGCTGGATATCGAATCACGTGACGCCTGATTTGCTGGTCGCGGGGCTGATGGCCTTTGCGCTTGGCCAAGCGGTGTTGCCGGACTGGCTGGCGAATCACAAGCGGGCGCTTGGCACCGGCGCGACCTGGGGCTTGGCTTACTTGGCTAAGGCGGTGGCGTTGCCGGTGGGTCTGGTGGTGAGTGTGTTGCTGGCACTGTGCTGGCGGCTTGGCCAGACGGAAAACCGGCGGGCGGCTTGGCGGCAGATGGGCGTGTCGCTTGGCCTGTTGGCACTGGTGACCGCGCCTTGGATCACGGTGTTGTCGCTGAAATACGACAAGCCGACGTTCTCGACTTCCGGCCCGATCGCCCACGCTGTGGTTGGCCCGGGCAACGACCGGCCGCCGTCGCATCCGTTCGGCAATTCAATTTACAAACCGGAATCGGGTCGGGTGACGGCATGGGAAGACCCAAGCCGGATGGACTACGACTACTGGTCGCCATTCGCGAGCGACGAAAATTTTTTACACCAATTCTCGCTCATCGGGCGCAACGCGAAAACAGTCATTCAGTTTTTGGCTGTCTTCGATGGGTTGGGGATGTTTTTGAAATGGCTCGGAATAGGGACGCTGGTTTTCGGGTTGGCACTATTCGCCAAACGGCCATGGTTGAAAAACTGGCTAGCCAATCGCTGGCGATGGATGGTCATCCCGCTGATCTGTCTCGGTGGCATTTACTTGCCGGTGTACGTGATGCTAGTGGATGAGCGTTACTTCTATTTGTTCCTGCCGCTGATCATGATTCTTACGCTTGGCCTCGTTTCACCATTCTTCGGGAGAAAATGGCCGGTTGGATTTGTTTTGGCGTTCTTCTTCCTATCGCCGCTTTTGTGGCCCGCGCCACCGCGGTATCCTGCTGGTTCATTCGCGCAAACATTGGCCAAGCAGATGGAGGAAACTGGGATGGTGGGGCCAATTGTCGGCTCGACGTTCGTTTCGGCGGAAGGCCATCGGCTGGGCTTGTACGTAGCCTGGCACCTCGGCCAGCCTTGGCACGGCGACGTCAGGCCTGCTTCACTTGAGGCGTATAAAAACTCAGGAGCCAGGTTTACAATTGCCATCCCCAACTCGCCGTTGGCCAAGAAGTTGGACGCCGATCCGGCTTTCAAAAATGTGACGGCCGCATTGAGCGATCAGGATGGGTTCCAAGTTTACGATATTTTTCCGGGTCAGCCGTAGTTCATTTTTCTTCCCCAACGGGAGGGCTGGTTTTATCTTCGCGGCAACGTGAGCGATGTTGTGAGTCAATAGTTTACCAGAGAAAGCGCAATGGAAATTCAGGTTGGAATTATTTCGGTTTCGGATCGTGCGACGCAGGGTGTATACGAGGACGGCGGTGTGCCGGCGTTGAAGGAGGCCGCAGTTGGTTACGGCTGGGACGTTGCCGTTGACGCGGTGGTGCCGGACGAAGTTTGTGACATCCAGCGCGCACTGCGCGAGCAGGTGAACAAGGGCTGCGATCTGATATTGACGACCGGCGGCACCGGTGTCTCTCCGCGTGACGTGACTCCCGAGGCGGTGCGAGAAATGGCGATACGAGAGTTGCCCGGTTTCGGCGAAGTGATGCGGATGGAGTCGTTGAAAATCACCCAAAATGCCGTGCTTTCGCGAAACTTGGCCGTCGTGATCGATTCAGCGCTGGTCGTTTGCCTCCCCGGCAAACCCAAGGGTGCGGTCGAGTGCCTCGGTTTCGTCGCGGACGCCATTCCCCACTGCATCAAGGTGCTACAGGAAGTGCCAACGAGCTGTTGATGAACCAATCCGCCAGAGTTATTTCGGGATGCGGATGATGCGGCGGATGTTGCCGCTGAAGAGTTTGTCCTGAATTTTTGTGTCGGGTATCAGTCGGCGGATGGTCTCGATCGCGCGGGAGCCGGAGCAGCTTGGGCCGCGGCCGATGATGTCGTTGCAGTCACTCCCGTAAATCAGTTTTTCCCGGTGGCGGTGGATGAACTTGATCGTGTGCGCCTCGTCGCGGATGAGCGCGTTGAGGCCCGAGCCGGCGGAGAGATCGCCGTACATGTTCGGGTAGTCGCTCAGCAAGCGGTCGGAAATGCCCCCTGGTGTGACAGCACCCTTGGGGTACATGACGGTTTGGTTATGTTTTTTGTCGATGTTGCCCCACCAGGTTTGTGCGTGGCCGATGAAGTTCACTTTTGAAAATTTCTCGAGGATGGTGTGGAAGCGTTCGATGCCGGTATTGTAGTGGCCGTGCTCAAAGTGCATCAGCACCGGCACGTCGTATTCCTGCGCGAGCTTGGCGACACGCTGGATGTGTGTTGAATCGCACTCGACGCGGAACTTTTGCTCGCCGATGCCGACCGCGCCTTTTTTCAAATACGACTCGATTGTTTCGATGCACTCGGGATGATCGGAAATCTCGTTGGCGAAGTGTACGTAGTTGTGCGGGTTTTTGACGACAACTTTTCGGACGGATTTGTTGCCGCCGCAGTTGGCGGCGAGACCGTACAGGCGGCCGGCCGGGAGCAGGACGGTCCACTTGATGCCCATGGCGCGCTGGTGGCCGAGCATGCGTTCATCGGTGCGACCGCTGTAGTTGGTGTGCTGGTGCAGGTCGATGATTTCCTGCTTGGGTTTGCGGCCAAGTACCTGACCGGGCAGGGCAGCGGCAGTTCCGGCGGCGGCGGCGATAAACTTGCGTCGGGTCAACGGTTTCATGGCAAAAACTGGCTGGTGAGAGGGTAGGTTTTGGGCTTGGCCAATACGACTTTTTTCTTGGCGTTGTGAAAATCGGTTCCGCCGCTTATGTTGCGCGTGTCCCGCTTGGGGCAAGGCAATGGACAAACTTTTGCTCATCGATGACGAAAATGATGTGCGCTATTCGTTCAAGCGCATTTTCGACTCGCCTGATCTGAACCTCGAGACGGCTGCCAGCGGCGAGGAGGGGCTGGAGGTTATCCAGCGCTTCAAACCGGACTTGGTGTTGATGGATGTTCGCATGGGCGGCATCAACGGGCTGGAGACGCTGCGGCGCATCCGGCAGGACGATGCCAAGCTGCCGGTGATCATGATGACCGCCTTTGGCACAACGCAGACGGCGATCGAGGCGATGAAGCTCGGCGCGTACGACTATCTGCTCAAGCCGTTTGACGTGCCGAAGCTCAAGCAGATCGTTGCCGACGCGCTCAAGGCGGCCCGTGACATGAAAAAGGTCGTGGCCTGCGAGCCGATGCTGGAGTCGGAGGATTACGATTTGGGCATCATCGGTCGCAGCCAACCGATGCAGGAAGTGTTCAAGATGATCGGTCAGTTGGCTGGCTCGGATGCCACGGCGCTGATCACCGGCGAGAGCGGCACTGGCAAGGAACTGGTCGCGCGCGCCATTTATCAAAACAGCCAGCGCAACGACAAATCGTATCTACCGATCAACTGCGCCGCGATCCCGGAGAACCTGCTTGAGAGCGAGTTGTTCGGCCACGAGAAGGGCTCGTTCACCGGGGCGAGCGCGCAGCGCATCGGCAAGTTCGAGCAGTGCGATAAGGGGACACTGTTCCTCGACGAGATAGGCGACATGACGCTGGCGACGCAGGCGAAGATTTTGCGTGTGCTGCAGAACGGCACCATCGAGCGCGTCGGTGGCAACAAACCGATCACGGTGGACGTGCGCATCATCGCGGCGACAAACAAACGCTTGGAGGAGGCGGTCGCAGCCAAGGAGTTCCGCGAGGATTTGTTCTATCGGCTCAACGTTGTGCGGATCAGTTTGCCGGCCCTGCGAGAGCGCCGGGAGGATATTGCGCTGCTGGTTGATTATTTCCTCAAGACAATCGCCAATGACGAGGGGCGCAAGCCCAAGTCGATCCTTGGGGATGCGCTGGAGTTGCTCGTGCAATACGGTTGGCCCGGCAACGTGCGCGAGTTGGAAAACGTCATCCGGCGTACCATCGTCATGGCCAAGGGTGAGGCGATCCTCGCCGCTGACCTGCCGGCGGACATTCTGGAGGGAGGGAGCGCACCGCCGCCCGGCCAAGCGCTTGGCCAAGCGGGACCGACGGGGATCGACGCGGCCGATGACATCGGCGGTGTGGCTGCGACGCTGTTCCGCTGGGCCAAGGGACAGCCGGATTTGGCTGTGCTGCCGGCGGTGGAGCGGGAGTTGATTGCCCACGCGTTGCGTGACACCAACGGGAACCAAGTGCGGGCGGCCAAGCTGCTTGGCATCACGCGAGCCACGTTGCGAAAGCGCATCGAGAAATTCGGCATCAAGCAGGCCGTTTCGGTGGAGTAGGCCTTGGCGCTTAAGCCGGCGAAGACTACTTGGTGGAGAACAGGTTTCGCTTCCGCTGGCCGAAGGGGCTTGAACCGTCCGGGCCGAAGGGGTGGGCGAGTCGCCAGAAGCGCCAACTCAGCAGGATTACCATGATGAGGTTCACAATCTGCGACACGCCATGCCACAGGGCGAATTTCCACTTGGCGTTCTGGATGACAACTCCAGTGTAGGAGGCCTTCTCGATCATCGGCGGCGGTCCGTCGCTCTTCAGTTGAAACTGGTATATTTGCTGATGCCAAATGGCGAGTTTGGGGCTAATAAATTTACCCCCGATAAGAGCGAGGCCAAGCAGCACGCAAACGAAGGCGACCGCGCGACTGGGGGAACGGCCTCCGACGTAGAGCCACTCGATTAGTAGGTGTGCCACAGCGATGATGCCGCAGATCATGTGCAGCGTGAAGTACCGGCTCAATACGGCTTGGGCGACGAGGCCGTTGTAGGGCGGCGGGGTGAAGTCTGTCACCTCACTGGAAAAAAACACCGAACCGGCAAGGAAGGAAAAGAAAATTGAACCTCCCACCCAAACGGCAGCGTTGAACAAACCCAAGAAAGCCAGAAAGCTTGGCATGGCGCGAGTAAACGGGACTTGCTGCAGTGTGCCAAGACTGCTCTGAGGTGCTTACTCGATGACGGTTGGCGTTTGACGACGCAGTCAGGCTTGGAATTGGCAATGTGGCTGAACGTTGTAACTTTTTCGTGACAACTGCGTACTACGCTGTAAGTTGCCTTGCCTCCGGGCTTTTTTGGAGGAAAATCCAACAGGGAGGATTGCATCCTCTCAATCAGTGCAAAGATATTTTGGCGGATAATCTGCAAAAACAGCGGTACGAGCACAAGTACATTATCCGGGAGGGTGTGGCGATGGCGATGCGGGATTTTGTCTCCTCTTATCTTGAGTTGGATGCGTTCGGGGCAACCCAGCCCAATCTCTCCTATCCGGTGCACAGTCTTTATCTCGACTCCCCGGATTTGCGCCTCTACCAAACCACGATAAACGGAGATAAAAACCGCTACAAGCTGCGCATTCGTTTTTACGAGGATCGGCCGAAGGCGCCGGTTTATTTCGAAGTCAAGCGTCGCACCAACAATACAATTGCGAAGCAGCGAGGAGGGGTCAAGCGCGAGGCATTGGAACATGTGCTGAGTGGCCAGTTGCCGTTGTCTGAGCAAATGGCGAGCGGTGAACCGGGGCATCGGGCAGCTGTCGAGCAGTTCATTCACCACATGCAGGAGTTGGAGGCAAGGCCAAAGGCTCACGTGGCCTACTACCGTGAGGCGTGGATCAGCAAGGATGACAACTCCGTGCGTGTGACGCTCGATCGGCAAACTCGGATCGAAGTCGAGCCAAGGGCGCACTTGCTCACCCAAATGACTGATCCGCGGTATGTGTTTGGAGATAACGTTGTGTTGGAATTGAAGTTTACTAACCGCTTTCCGGATTGGTTTCGCGAGTTGGTCAGGATTTTTGGCTTGGTGCAGTGTGGCGCTGCAAAGTACGTCGATGGAGTTACCTTGCTGGGTGAACAATCCGTTAGGGAAGGGCTTGATCCCAGCGGTTGGCCAATTGCCCACTCAAGGGAAATTGTTCACGTGAATTAAAGACAGATGGATCACTGGTTTTTACAGGGAGACTACACTCCAATCCCCACGGACGTCCCCATGATGCTCATGGGGCTGCTGTTGGCTTTTGTCTGCGGGCATGCCATCGCTTGGGTGTATATGTTCACGCATACCGGGTTGTCTTATTCGAAGTCATTCGTGAATTCGCTGGTGGTGATCCCCACGATCGTGTCAATGGTGATGCTTGTGCTTTCCAACAATCTTGTGACGGCCTTTGGCTTGATGGCAATCTTCGCCATCGTGCGGTTTCGTAACGTTCTAAGGGATACGTTGGACACTTCGTACATCCTGTCGGTCATCGTTGTTGGTATGGCATGTGGGACGCTGAAATTCGCAACGGCCGTTGCCGGGTGCCTAATGGTTTGCCTAATCATGTTCTACATTCGGGTGACCTCATTCGGCACGAGACATCGGTATGACACCATACTCAATCTGAATTGGGAGCGATCCGTGCCGGAGATCGAAGCGCTAAACGAGACACTGGAGCGTCATGCACGCCGTTCCCGTTGCGTGAGTGAGCGGACGGTCGATGGCACCAGCGGGACCGATTTTTCCTATCGATTGCTCTTGCGCGATCCTTCACGATTGGAGGATTTGCTCGTCGAATTGCGGGAAATGGACGGAGTGTCCCGGGTGACAGGACTCAAGGCGGAGGCAGAATCAGAAGTCTAGTTCATGAGTAACAAACAGCCCATCCCCATCCCGGCCGAGCAGAAATGGCAGGATTTCCGCCAGGTCATCCTGCCGGTCATTGTGTTTTTGCTCTGCATCGCCAGTGTGATGGTTCTTTGGTACAGCCGGGTCAGCCCATCTTCAGTTGTGGGCGAGGCTCGTACCGCTAACATTGTCCTCTCCAGCCCCCGCGCTGGCTTATTGACGAAAGTTTCCGTTGGCCGCTTTGATACCGTAAAGAAGGGCGATCCGATCGCCTCTATCGACTACTCGATGGATCCGGACTTCGCCGATGCCACGGTGGAGTGGGTCCGGGCACAGGTCGATTTGCTCACCCTGACCATCGATCCCATGCAGCGGGCTAGAACCGCCCTGAGCTACAATCAACTACGGTTGGACTGGCTGAATGAGCGTACTTCAGTTGCCGCGTTAAAGATTGAGTTGCAGAACTCTGAAAAAGAATTTCAACGAATTGAAACCTTGTTCAAGGACAATCTGGTTTCAGAGTCGGTCTATAACAAGGTTCGGACAGACCGGGACACCTACGCCGTGCAGTTCCAGCAAAAGACGGAATTGGTGGCTTCCATTGAACAGGCCTTGAGCCAAGCGCAGGAGAACGATCCGTCAAGCCAACTGGACCAAGCTCAAATCAAACGACTCGACCAAGGCCTTAGCCGCGTGGAGGCATTGCTTGATGACATCATTTTGTTGTCCCCAATCGACGGCGAAATTGGGAGCATCAGCAAACAAACAGGGGAAAGCATCCAACCGGGCGAGACCATCGCCACCATAAGCTCATCGCAAGTAAAAAAGATCGTCGGCTATGTGCCTCAACCCATTTATCTGGCGCCTTACGAAGGGATGGAGGTCGAAATCAGGACGAGGCGCCCCACCAGAACCGGATTGTTTTCCTGGTTGGGAACCGGCAGGCCTGTTGCCCGGGCAAAGGTGTCCAAGGTTAGCAACCGACTGGAGGCAGTTGGGAGTGGTGTGTTGCGGAATCGTGCCGCTTACAAAAAAGTGCTACCGTTCACAATCGACTTGATAGATGGCGAGGGCAAATCAATTGACCTCGACATTCATCCGGGCGAGTTGGTGGACATTCACTTCATCGGAAGCGGCGAGTAGCATGAGCCTTTGGCCAAGTGCCATCGGGCAGCGGTCATCAGATAGTGTTCTCCTCTCCGCTCTTGGCGATTGCTTCCGACATCAGGCCAAGCGTCTTGCTGCGCGATATCGAGCCGACCAAGCGCATCTCCCGGTTGGAGTTTACAACTGGTATCATTTCCATCTCGGATCCCATGATCTCTGGCAGAGCATCCATCAACTGGCGATTGGGCGTGAGAAACGTTCCTATAGGGCGCATCAAATCGAGCGCAATGACTGCTCGCAACTCGTCTCCCGCATTGAGATGAGCCTTCAAATCCTGAAGCGAAATCACCCCCACCAGTCTTTTGTCCTGACTCATCACCGGGAGATAGTTTCGTGGGCTGTTCAGAAATATGTTGGAAATTTCCGGCAGAGAGGCTGTCTCCTTGATTGGCGAAGTTGGCCCCACCATCACATCACCAATGCAACGATCTGTTGCTGAACCCATCCGTCGGCTTTCCCGGTCTAAAACCAAGCCACGTCGATGGAGGGGTGCCGAGTACACTGAAGATTTGTGAAACCTTTGTGAAATCAACGTCGCCACCACACAGCCAATCATTAACGGTGGCATCAACTCATACTTCAGCGAGATTTCAAAAATCAGGATCATCGCCAGCAATGGCGAGCGGGTGGTCGCTGCCAGGATACTGCCCATCCCAACAAGTGCAAACGCGATCGTTGGGGTATCATTCGCAAACCCGAGTTGGCCAAGCGCTTCACCGAAAGCCGCCCCGATTCCTGCACCAAGAAACAGCGTTGGCGTAAACACCCCCCCTACTGTACCGGCGCCAACCGTAACAACCGTGGCCACTAACTTGGCAACCAGCAATCCTGCCAACACGAAAAAAGGTATCTGCCAAGCCTCAAGGCCGGAGGCAA
>DASCOW010000320.1:0-2054 GCA_036012205.1 Verrucomicrobiota bacterium | reverse complement strand
CGAGTCCGTGGTGTAGCGGTCCATCAACTGGCCAAGCTCGCGCGGACCGACGCCGGACTTGAGTTCTCGCTGGGCTTGGTTTTCATCCGTGACTGTGAGCGAGGCGTTGACGAGGTCGGCGAGTGAGGCGATCGGCTGGCTGCTTTTGCGCTTGGCCTCGAGGAAGGCGATCGTCTCGTCCGCCAGCTCGGCGGGCGGGGGATCCAGCCCGGCGGTGTTGATGTTGAGGCGTGGCTGGTTGTTGCGATTCACGTTCCAGTCGCGTGAGTGCAGGGTGAAGAAACGGTGCAGCCCGCCGCCGAGTGTCCCGTCCTGGTTGTCGGGCGGGAACAGGGTGTCGGCGTCGTTCTCGTTGGCATCAAGTTGGTGATTGCGGTTGGCGTCTTCGCCGTAAAGGTGGCCGGCGCTCACGCCCTGTGCCATCAGTAGTTCGTCGAGAAAACTGACCGGCTTGTTGGGGATCGTGTAGGTGATCGGCATCAGGTCGTACGAGTCCTGCTCCGCTCCGTTGTCGCGGACGACCGAGTCGCCGTCGACGAAGTCTGCCAGCGCCTCGGCGGCGGGCAGCGTCATGTTGGGCACTTTCATCAACTGGAGCACGTTGGTTGCGTTCAACGGCAGCTTGGATGCCTCGTCCACCACACCGAATGCGATCCCGTCCGTCTCAGGGCCGCCCCATCGAAAGACGGAGAAGTACCATTTGTCCGAGCCGTCATCATAGACAAGCTGATGCTCAAAGTCGGTGGGATTGTCGAGCCAGCCTTCCGATGTTCGTGTGGGATCGCTCACCACGTCGATGGCCCGATCCAGCCCGCTCAAGGCGGTAGCCCAGGCCTGTTCGGATCGAAGCGTGGCGGCCGAGGCGGTGGCGGCAGCCTGCATGCGGAACATCAGACTGATGGCGATCATGGACAACAGGCCCACGATCACGAGCACACCTACCAGCGCGATACCGGCTTCAACGGAGGAGTTGTGGCGTCGTTCGGTCACGGCGAGGCGGTGGCGTCGTCCGGGAGATCGTTGCTCCGGGGTGTTGCCCGGGACGCGGCGGCCGCAGGAATGCGGATGATCCGGCGGAAGACATGGTTGGTATACTCGTCGAGCAGGTTCGTTGCGGACATCGGCTCGATGCCGAGGCTGACCTCGATGCCAAGTGGCAGTTGAGGCCCGGGCCAGGCGTCCACCCAGGCGCCCACGTTGAGGTAGCGAAATTTCAGGTACTTCAGCCGGTCGGTGATGCGGACGGGATCAATTCGTACCGTTCCGATGTCATTGGTTGACGCCTTGGCGGACAGGAGGCGCCGTTCGGTCCGGTTGATGGCGTCGCCCTGCATCAGGGATGCCAGCACCGCGTTGGTGTCGCCGGCTTGCTGCCCGGGCTCCAAAACCACTTGGTCGATCATCTGCTGGTTGGCTTCGTTGTCCAGTGAACCTTCGAGCAGCGGTTTTTTTAGCAACTCGTACCGGACGAGCCGGTAGCCGGTCTCGGGGTAGGCGGGTGGGGTGGCCTCGGTTGGTATCTGCCAACTGGCTTGGCTGGGTAGGCTGGCTTTCAGGAACTCGATCCAGTCCGCGCCGCCCTTCACTCCGACTCGGTGGGCGGGGTGATGCAGTGAACACCGGAGCTCGGTGCTCAAGTGGTCGAGAATCAGCCGCGCACTGCCGATGCGCTCGGTCTCCTCCAGCAGGTCGTTCCGGAGTCGGGCTGACTGCTGGTAGAAATACATCGCCGTGGCCAGCAGCCCCGTGGTGATGACGATGGCCAGCATGACCTCGAGAATGGTGAAGGCGGCCAGCCGGTGCCGCTTGGCCAAGCGTGATGCCGGGAGAGGGTTCATCGGTTATTCAGGCATGGCGGCGGGTGATGTTGTTGCCGTGCGTATCATGCGGGCAATCCGGGTTTCCCGCTCCTGCTCCTCGTTGCGGATGATCACCTCGACCAGTGTCAGGCCGCCGCCCATGTCGAGGTCTTCGCTTGGTTCTGTGACTTCCACCTCCCAGGTCCATTGCTCTAGCGGTGGCTCAAACTCGGCGGAAGGGGAGGTCGTCATCGG
>DASCOW010000319.1:0-7109 GCA_036012205.1 Verrucomicrobiota bacterium | reverse complement strand
GTGGGAGTTTCGGCGCGAAGATACAGCCAGCAAAGCGGTCAACAACCCGTTCCACGGCTGGACGCTCAAGGGGCGCAACGTCATGACGATCGTCGGCGGGGAAATTGCTTGGCAATAAATCACGAGAGAGCCGCGCTTGGCCAAGTTCTTGGCCTATTCAACGCGTGACGCCTCGGTCGCTTGCCTCGATGAATGAAACCAAGTGCTTCACCTCATCCAACTGCGGCAGTTCGCTGCGGATGACCTCCAGCGCGTTGCCGGTGGTCAAGCCCTTGCGAAACAGCAGCCGATGCGCCCGCCGCAGCGCCTCTTGCGCCTCAGTAGCGACGCCGTTGCGCTCAAGCCCTACCTTGTTCACTGCACGGGTACGGGCCGGGTTGCCGTCAACCATCATGAACGGCGCCACGTCACTCACCACTTTTGCACAGCCGCCGATGATCGACATTCTGCCCAGGCGACAAAACTGATGCACCGCTGACAGGCCGCCGACAATGGCGTAGTCCTCGACGATCACGTGGCCTGCCAGCGTGCCGTTGTTGGACAGGATTGCGTGGTTACCCAACAGCACGTTGTGGGCGATGTGACTGTAGGCCAGGATATGGTTATCCGATCCCATCACCGTCGCCTCTCCGTCGCCGGTAGCACTGTGCACAGTGACGTTTTCGCGGAAGGTGTTGCGGTCGCCGATGCGCGTCCACATCGTGCCGCCCTTCCATTTCAGATCCTGCGTCTTGAGGCCGATGGCGGAGAAGGGGAAAAACTCGTTGCCACTTCCGATCTCGGTGTGGCCGTCGAGGACGACGTGCGAGTGCAGCTGGTTCCCCTGGCCAAGCGTGACGTGTTCACCAATGACACAGTACGGGCCGACTGCGCAGTCGTTGCCAATGGAGGCGCCGGGGTGGATGACTGCGCTGGGATGAATCTCGGACATTAGGTTGTTATTTATCCGCTAGAGTAAACGTGATTTCGGCTTCGCTGACCACCTCTCCGCACACCGTGCAAACGCCCTTGGCTTTGGCCACCTTGCCGCGGGCACGGAGCAATTCGATGTCGATCTGCAGTACGTCGCCCGGCTTGACTGGCTTACGCCATTTCACCTTCTCGGCTGACATAAAGTAGGCGATCTTGCCTGCGTTATCCGCCTGCTTGAGCGTAAGGATGCCAGCCACCTGGGCCATGGCCTCGAGTTGCAACACGCCCGGCATGATCGGGTGTCCGGGGAAGTGCCCCTGAAAAAACGGCTCGTTGAGGGTAACGTTTTTCTCTGCGGTGATCTGGTTACCGTCAATCCGCGTCACCCGATCCACCATCAGGAACGGGTAGCGGTGCGGCAAGATTTGCATGATCTGCTCGGCGTCCAGCAGGGCTGTTATTTCTTCGCTCACTTGGGTTGGGTCGGGTTGGGTTTGCTGCTTGGCCGGGGTTGTGACTGGCTTGTCGTCCGGCGGGGAAAAACTTTGTGCGGCCACCAGCGGTCGGCGTGCCTGTTGTAGGATGCGCTTGGCCAAACCGCAGTTGGCGGCATGCCCCGGCTTGACGGCGACGATGTGCCCGCGCAATGGCGCACCGACGAGGCTCAAGTCGCCGATGATATCCAAAATCTTGTGCCGCACGAACTCCTCGCGGTAACGCATCGGCTCGGTGGTCAGCACGGCGTCGTCGCGGATGACGATGGCATTCTCAAGGCTGCCGCCTCGGATGAGGCCGTTTTTGATGAGGTACTCGATCTCCTCGTAAAAACAAAACGTCCGCGCCTGGGCAATGTCGCTCTCCCATGTCTCGGGCGTCAACTCGACGCTGAAAAACTGGGTGAACCGCCCACCTCGGTCGGAGCTGGTGCAGGTGATTTTGAAGCCGTCGTGCGGGGAGGCACACATCACCGTGCCGCCGTGTGAGTAGTCGATCGCTGCGGTGATTTGAATCGGCTCGATGCGCTCGGCCTGCGTCTCGATACCGGCCTCGCGGATTATTTTGCAGAACTGACGGGCACTGCCGTCGGCGACGGGCGGTTCGCTTGAGTCGAGCTCGATGACGGCGCTGGTCACGCCAAAACCGTACAGGGCCGCGAGCACGTGCTCCACCGTCTGCACCTTCGCGTTGCCCTTGGACAACGTGGTAGAGCGATCGGTCTCGGTAACGTTCCCGACTTGCGCCGGGATCTCCACGCGGCTATCGAGATCCACGCGCCGAAATAGAATTCCGCTGTTCGGTGGCGCAGGCAACAGGGTCATCGAGACCTTGTTCCCGCTGTGCAGGCCGATGCCGGAGAAACTCGTCGGCTTGGCCAGTGTTTGCTGTTGCAACACAGCGCGGATTAAACAGGCGCTCGCGGCCGTTGGCAAGGTCAACGCCCCAGCCCGACTTCCTCCAGCATAGCCAAGCCGGGTATGCTAACCCAAAAATGAAGTGTAGCAGCACCCGAAGCTCCGGACCAACGGAACATATGGCGCTTTTTTTACACCGTATCACGTTACTGTTCTTCTCTGGATGCATTGGGCGTCGCTCCGCAGGCGACCGCTAAATCGTTACCCGGTAGGCCACTGCCCTTCAGGCCAAGCGATCCCGCTTCGCCTGCATTTCCAGCCGGTACCAGCCGCCGCTCTTTTTCAATCGCACCTTGCTGCGGAAGGTTTCAGCCATCAAACGGCTTGTCATCATTCGTGCCTTGCGCCCGCCATCCATCACCCGGCCATCGCGCAGTAGCAGCACATGACTGTACACCGACGTGATCTCCTCGACGTGGTGCGTCACGAGTATGAGCGTCGGGGCGTTGCGGCGTTGGCCAAGCTTATCGATGAAGTTCAGGAAATTCTCTCGCGCCGCAGGATCAAGCCCGGCGCACGGCTCGTCGAGCAGCAGCACCTCCGGCTTGGCCATGAGCGCCCGCCCGATCAGAACCCGCTGGCGCTCGCCCTGCGACAGCACCGCCCACGGCCGTTCCGCCAAGTGCCCACAGCTGATGCGCTGCAATACCTTTCGGGCCTCATCACAATCGGCTGCCCTTGGCCTGCCCCAGAGGTCGATCATCGCGTACTTGCCGGTGATCACAGTGTACAGCGCTGGTTCATCATCGGCCATCATCTGCCGGAGACTGGAACTGACCAAACCGATCTTCTGGCGCAGCGTCGGCCAATGGGCCTGACCGAATCGCTGGCCGAGCAGGTCTATCTCGCCCCCGGTCGGAACAAAGTAACCGGTCAACGCACTCAACAGCGTCGTCTTGCCCGAGCCGTTGCCACCGAGAACCACCCAGTGCTCACCTCGAGCCACACGCCAGTTGACACCCCGCAGGATGGTGGCCTCCTCCCGCCGCACGGTGAGGTTGCTGACCTCAAGCACCGGCGCCTCTGTGGCGGTGGTGGTATCGGAGCGAGTGCTCATCGGGACCGGCTCAGCCGCGAATCGTCGCGCCAAGCTCGTCGCGCAATTGATCGATCACCTTCCCGTGCACGGCATCGACCTGGTTGTCCTTGAGCGTGCCCTCGGCGGAGCGATAGTGGAAGGCGTACGCCACGCTCTTTTGCCCAGCCTCGACACCGTCGCCGCGATAGACATCGAACAACTCGACCGACTCGAGATGCTGCGGCTTGGCCTTGCGCACGCTTTGCAACACCGCGTCGTTCGTCGTGTCGTCAGCCACGAGCATCGCGATGTCGCGCCGCGTCCCCGGGAACGCCGGCAGCGCCTTGAAACTGCGCTTGGTCGTGCGGCGCTTCAGCGCTTGGCCAAGGTCAAACTCAGCGAAAAATACCGGGTGCTTCAGGTCGTGCCGTCGGGCAAGCAGTGGCGCGAGTTGGCCAAGCGAGCCAATCGGCTTGTTGCCCAGCTTGATGCTGCCCGACTCCACAAAAAAACCGCCCGGCTCGTCGTGCCGCTCATAGCTGACGCCTCGCATGCCGAACTGCTCGGCGAACTCCTCGATGATCCCTTTGAGGTCGACGAACTCGTTCACCGCCTCGCGCTCCGCCCCCTCGTGAAACGGCGCGAACCGCCGACCGGTCAGCGCAATCGCCAAATTCCATTCCTCCGCCGATTGGCCGTCGGAGTCACGGAATACGCGCCCAATTTCGAACAGCGCCGCGTCGGCGGTATCATGGTTGGCGTTGTGCTGCAGCACGTTGGCCAAGCCGGGCAGCAGGCTTGTCCGTAACTTGTCCTGCTCGCTGCTCAGCGGGTACTCGAGCGAAACCGACTCGATGCCAAGCAACGCTGCCTCCTCGCCGGAAACCAGCGTTTGCGTCTGTGCCTCGTACAGGCCGAGTCCGGTCAGTATCGTGCGAATCTCTGCGAACGCATCGTGCATGGCGTCAAACGGATCGCTGCCGACGCAGCCGCGCGGCGGGGTGGCCGGCACCTTATCGATACCGTAAATGCGAACGACCTCCTCAATCAAATCGACCTCGCACTTCAGGTCAACGCGCGCCGTCGGTATGCGGAACGTCGCCACCGAGTTGCCGTCGCGGGACACCGCCTCAAGGCCAAGTCCGGTGAGCGCGGCCATCTGCACGTCCGGCGGTATCGCGATGCCGAGCAGAGCATCCGTGCGGGCAAAACGCAGCAAAATCTCCCCCGACTCGGCGGGTACCGGGTAGGCATCGACGCAGCCATTGGCCAAGCGGCCGCCGGCCGTCTCGATGATGAGTTGCGCGGCGCGTTGGCTGACCCAGTCGCAACAACTCGGATCGCAGCCGCGCTCGAAGCGGTACGATGCGTCGGTGCTGATACCCAGGCGCTTGGCCGTGGCGCGGATGTTTTGCGACTGAAAATAGGCGCACTCGATCAGCACATCCTCGGTGCCGGGGGCGATCTCGCTGTTGAGCCCACCCATGATGCCGGCGAGGGCGATGCCCTTGGTTTCGTCGGCGATCAGCAGCGCATCGCCAGTCAGTTCATGTTCCTTCTCGTCAAGTGTGGTGAACTGCTCGCCGACGACGGCGTCTCTCACGACGATCACCGGCTTGACCGCACCATCGGCCTTTGCGAGCAGATGGTAGTCGAACGCGTGCAGCGGTTGGCCGGTCTCAAGCATCACGTAGTTGGTCACGTCAACGACGTTGTTGATGCTGCGGATACCAACCCGCTCGAGCGTGTTGCTCAGCCAACCCGGACTGGGGCCGACCTTCACGCCGCAAACGACTCGGGCATTGTAACGAGGGCAATGTTCAGGGTTGTCAAGCCGCACATCGACGAGCGCGGCAGCGTCCTCATCGCTCGTCGGCAAGTTGGGAATCTCCGGCAGACGAAGCGGGTTGCCGGTCAGCGCGCTGACCTCGAGGGCGATGCCAATGACGCTGTTCCAGTCCGGCCGGTTGGGCGTCACCTCGAGGTCGTAAACCACATCGTCTCCGCTGCGACCCAAGTGCTCGGCGAACGCTTGTCCAACTTGCGCGTCTCCTGGCAGGAGCATCAGCCCAACAGCGTCCTCAGCAAGGCCCAGTTCCTTCGACGAACACATCATGCCCTGCGACTCGACGCCGCGGATTTTACCGACTTTGATCTTGAACGGCTTCTCTCCCGGTTCGGAGGGCATCACGCAACCGGGCGTCGCCAGCGGCACCTTGCTGCCAACCTCGAAGTTCGTCGCGCCGCAGACAATCTGCCGCTCGCCCACGCCGTCATTCACTTTACAAAGGGATAGCCGGTCGGCATCGGGGTGCAACTCCTTCGAGATCACCTCGGCAACGACGATGCCCTCGAAACCACCAGACACCTTTGTGACACCCTCAACCTCGAGGCCGATCATCGTCAACCGCTCGGTGAGTTCCTCGGGCGACCAGTCAAAGTCAACGTACTGCTTCAGCCAGTTGTAGGTTATTTTCATTTCCGAAGGAAAACCGGCGAAAACCGGGACGCCGCACCGTAAGCGAACCACACCAAAATGCGATTGAATTCTTATAACTCGCCCGCATGGCTCTAGACGTCGATGACGTCGTCGTCCTTGGGGCAGTCGGGGGTGGCTTGAGGCCGGGCGCCCCTGTTGTCGCCGGAATGCATTTGAAAATGCCCGACCTGTGCGGCAAATTTCTTTTTCACCCGCTCGCGAATGATAGTGCGGAAGCCCGGCACCATCAGGCAAAAACCGGCCAAGTCAGTCAACAGGCCGGGCGTCAACAGCACGATGCCGCCGATCAATACCAGTAGTCCGTCGGTCAGCTCGTCCGTCGGCACTCGACCGGCCGCTGTCTCGGCCTGTATCCGCGCGAGGATCGAGTAGCCCTGGCTCTTCGCGAGGTACGCACCCCAAGCGCCGGTGAGGATTACCAGCATGATCGTCAGTAACAATCCCACGCGGCTGCCAACCACAGCCAGCAGGTACAACTCCACCAGCGGGATAGTAATAAACAGGATGATCAGTCTTCCGAGCATTTCGTCAAAAATTCAGCCAAGCGCCCGGCCCATGCTCTCGCCGACTCGTGCGTAGGTCTCGATGCCGTTGGCGGTGTTCTCCAGCAGATCGGTGTCGAATCCGATCCGGCCTTTTTCGAATAGCAATGCCACGCTTGAGCCGCCGAAGGCAAAGTACCCTTTCTCGTCGCCCTTGGCCACAGCCTCGCCAGGCATGTAGGTCTGACGGATGGTGCCAACCATCGTCGCGCCGATCTCGACGAACTGCACCTGGCCAAGCCCGGGCGTCTCGATCGACGTGACGACCCGTTTGTTTTCCCAAAAAATCGATGGCCGCGTAATGAGTGCGATGGGGCTGACCGAGTAAAGCCAGCCGTTGATGAAGCGCGGGACGCCGGCCTCTCCCGTGCACGGGAAATGAAAACGATGGTAGTCCACCGGACAAAGCCGCGAGAGGAGCATCGAGCCACCCTCGTAGCGCTTGGCCAAATCGGGGTCGGCGAGAAATTGCGCGAGATCGAACGCCTGTCCCTTGACGAAAAAGTTACTCTCGCCGGTGATGTCAGCGAAAGCCAGATGCCGTCCGTCCGCCGGGAACACCACCGAGTCCGTGGCGGGATCGACTGGCCGCGCGCTTGACTTGAGCTTGCGGTAAAAAAACTCATTGAATGAATTGTACTCGTCCACCGACTCGGCGAACTCGCCCTCGTCCAGGCTGTACTGTTCGATGAATGGCCGGATACGAAGGGAACTTTCGGCCATGC
>DASCOW010000318.1:0-5751 GCA_036012205.1 Verrucomicrobiota bacterium | reverse complement strand
CGATGCGGCGCCTGCAGTTTGCCCTCAATCAATGATCCTTCCCGAATGGCGGCACGCTTGATGGTGTCAGGCGTCACGAAAATATCGGACGGCTTGGGCTGATAATTGTTGTCCGCCGAGCGGAGAAAGCCAAAGCCCTTGTCGGATATTTCCAGATAGCCGGCACCGGTCTCTGGCACCTCGATTTGAGGCCGCTTTCGCTTTGGCCGTCGATTGGACTGGTTTCGATTGGGGTTATTCCGGTTCGACGGGCCCCTGTTGGACTTTTTGTTTTCTTTGAAACTACTCACACCTTGAAATCACGAAAACCGTGAATTGAAACGTTCAGAATTGAGAACCAAACCAACTGCCTGATGTGGCGATTCATCGATTGATCCCGGCGGAAGAAGCCCACCGGGGCTATGCATACGCCCCACGGCAACCGGGTGCAAGCCCTATTTTTCACCTTTATTCGTTTGGGCAAGCGAGATCTTCATGGCGAAAATTCAGCTGCAACCGCCTTAATTCGCTTCAAATCCAGCTTACCGGTACCAAGGTACGGCAGCGTCTCCACTTCAAAAAACTGGTCGCGGCGCGGTTTCCAGATGTTTGGCAACTCACTGGCGGCTAACTGCTCGACAACCGACTCGACCGCCAATGTGTCGAGTTTCTGGTACAGCACAACCAGACGCTCGCCCTTCTTCTCGTCAGGCACACCGGTCACGACAAACGTCTGCTCCGTCAATCCACCGAGCTCGTGCAGATTCTCCTCCACCTTGATGTGCGGCACCATCTCACCACCGATTTTGCTGAAGCGGCTCAGCCGATCGGTGATCGCGAGGAATCCGTCCTCGTCCATTGCCGCAATGTCGCCAGTCTTGTACCAGCCGTCACGAAGCACCTCGGCAGTTTTTTCCGCCTGGCCAATGTAACCCTGCATCACGTTCGGCCCCTTGACAAGCAGCAGGCCGGCTTGGCCAAGCGCAAGTGGCTCGCCGGTGTCGGGATCGATAATGCGTGCCACCATGCCCGGCAGCGGATGCCCAATGCTGCCACGCTTGGCCCCAACCTGCCGGAAGCCGGCCGAGCGGAAGTCGCGCGTGTTAATCGTCACCACCGGCGAGGTCTCCGTCGTTCCGTAGCCCTCCATGGGCCGCAAACCGAAGCGATCCTCGAACGCTGCGGCCAGACGCTCCGGCAGCTTCTCGGCGCCGGCCAGGATGAACTGGACACTGCCGAACTGTTCCGGTGTGCAGGCCCGCATGTAAATTTGTAGAAACGTCGGCGTGGCCAATAGGAACGTTACTCGATGCTCACCCACCAATTCGCCAATGCCACGGCCGTCGACTGGGTTCGGGTGATACACCGCGCCCGCCCCGAGCAACGCCGGTAACCACAGCGTGCCAGTAAAACCAAACGAGTGGAAAAACGGCAGGATACCAAGGATACGGTCACTCCGGTCCAGCGCAAAGGCCTGACCAATCTGCTGGATGTTCGAAACCACGTTGTAGTGGGAGAGCATTACGCCCTTCGGTGTGCCAGTGCTGCCGCTGGAGAAAATAACAGTGGCCAAGTCATCCATCGACGCCCTTTGTTTGGTGCCGAGAAACTTCTCCAGAAAGGCAACCGGCAGGAGTGCAGCGGCCAGAGCGGCAACCAGCTTGCTGCAGATGCCGATCGACTTGGCAACATCCTCCAGGAAAACCGTCTCTACCGGCACGTCGAGTTTGATCTGCGCGAGAAAGGCTTTCGACGTAACCACCGTGCGGATGTCACACTGCTCAATGCACGAACGCATTGCCTCCGCTGATAGAGTATAGTTGAGATTCACCGGAACCCGGCCACCCAACGACGCAGCATAATTAACCAGTGCGCCTGCCACCGTGGGCGGCATGAGGATACCAACCATCTCCTGCCCCGCCCAACGGCGGCGCAGCGCTTGGCCAAGCGCAACCGCGCCGACGAGCGCGCCGCCGCAACGCATACTACCGCGCTTGGCATCCGCCGCAAAAAACTGGAATGGATGTTTCCGGAACGCCCGCACGAAGCTCCTGTGCAGCGGTTTCATATAACGCTTGCGATGCGCCCAGGCGTCCGCTCCCAATTCTTGAACAGCTTCGCGCACCTTCACCGGCGGGGCATCGTGCGGCAGCGCCGCGCCATAGCTCACCGTCACGCGGTACGGGATGCGCCGTGGCAACTTGAAGAAAAACCGGCTGCGCGAGTAGCTGAATATGCTGCCCCACACGCCGTCGAGATGAATCGGAATAATCGGCGCGTCGACGTCCTTCATGATTTTCTCATAGCCGCGCCGGAACGGCAGCATCTGCCCCGTGCGCGTGATCTGCCCCTCGGCAAAAATGCAGACGACCTCCCCGTCGCGGATTGCCTGGCTGGCGACCTTGAGCGACTTGATCAAGTCACGCGGCCGCGCCTCGGAGGAGATCGGGATGCACCGCATGATCCGGGCGATGGTTCCCATCACCTTTTGTTTCATGTACCCCGCATACATGATGAACCGAATCGGCCGGTCCGTGGACGCCTGCAGCAACAACACATCGATAAAGGACAAATGATTGGAGACAAATAACGCCCCACCCCGCCCCGGGATGTTATCCCGCCCGACAATGTTCAGCCTGTAAATCGTCCGAGTGACAAAAAAACCAACCAAGCGAACAAGCGAATCAGGCAGTAACCAGATAATATAAATCCCGGCAGCAAACGTCATGAATCCGCAGACCATAAATATTTCCAGCAGGTTGAACTCCAGATGTTTTTTGCAGACGTAATAGACAATGGAGGCCAACGCCACGCCCACGAACGAGATGGTGGAGTTCAAGGCAATCACCGCGCCCTTCACCCTGATGTCGGGGCGCTGTTGAACCATCGTTGCAAGCGGCACAAGATAAAAACCGCCAAAAAACCCAACGGCGGTCAGACACGATGCCATGGATTGAAACGTGTCCAACTTTAGGGTCGGAATCATCACGATGGAAACCGTCAGGCCGATCACTCCAATCGGAACAAATCCGTATTCAATCTTGTTCCGCGACAGGTACCCGGTGAGAAAACAGCCGATCCCGATCCCGCAGGCCAACGCCCCGTTCATGTAGCTGATCTCCGTTTCCGGCAAGCCCAGTTCCTTGCCGTAAAACATCACACAAAACTGCATCAAAGCCCCCAGCAACCAAAAATAAGATTCTCCAATGACCGCCAGAAACAGCGGCCGGTCACGACGGATGATCGAGAAGCTATTCGCCAACTCCGGCAACGGATTCACACGCATCCGATGATCCGGTGCTGCCGCTTTCACCCTGCTTATACGTGTTGAGAACAACAGCCCCGCGAAGGACAACCCCAAGAGTACCACCCCCGACCAATGCTGGTTGCTCTTAAATTTTTCATACATCATCCCCGCGATGACTGTACCGGCGATGATGGCGATTGTCGTTCCAAGCTGAATCACCCCGTTGCCCCAGGACAACCGCTTCTCCGGCAGAAGTTCAGGAAGCAACCCGTACTTCGATGGCCCAAAAAACGCGCTTTGGCTGGAAAGTAAAAATACCACCACGACTAGCATCGCGTCTGAATCAAACACAAATCCAAGGATGGCCAAAATCATGATGCCCACCTCGGCCACTTTGGTGCCAACCGTCACGGTTCGCTTGCTGAAACACGTGGCAAGCTGGCCGGCGAAAGCCGAAAACAAGATAAACGGCACCGCAAACACTAAACCGACCAACGGAGCCCACTCGTCAGCTGCCGCCTTTCCCAACACCATGAAAATCACGATGAACTTGAAGGCGTTGTCGTTGAACGCGCCTTGGAACTGGGTGGCGAAGAGGCTCCAGAAGCCGCGGAGTGATTCGCTTGGCCTGCGGTGGGTTTGGGTTTTGTTGTCCTTCATCCGGTTGGCGGCCCAAAGCCTACCCACCGCCGCCGGTTTCCGCCAATTGATAAAATCGATGGCACCATCGACTGAGTCGATAGTACAGCTGCTTGCACTTGACCAAACGACCGGTGTAGTTTTGGCCTCGTTCAAGAATGCACCTGTTGGAGCACAACCGGTTGGCGCTTACACGGCGCGAGTTCATTGGGCGCGGTGCCAGAGGTATTGGCGCGGCGGCTTTGGCCTCGCTGCTAGGCCAAGGGCTTGGCCGGACAGCGGACGGTGGCTTGGCGGGCTTTCCGCAGTTCGCGGCCAAGGCCAAGCGGGTGATTTATCTCACCCAGTCCGGCGCGCCGTCACACACCGATCTTTACGATTACAAGCCAGGTCTGAAAAAATGGCGCGGCAAGGAACTGCCGCCGTCCGTGCGGATGGGCCAGCGGCTGACAACCATGACCGCCCAGCAAAAGCTGGCGATCCAGCCGACGGAGTTCGCATTCCACCGACACGGGCAGAGCGGCGCCTGGCTCAGCGAACTGCTGCCCGGCATCGGCGGGGTGGCGGACGAGATTTGTTTTATCAAGTCGATGCACACGGACGCGATCAACCACTCGCCCGGCATGACGCTATTCATGACCGGCAGCCAGATTCCCGGCCGACCGAGCATGGGGGCCTGGCTTAACTATGGCCTCGGCAGCGTGTCTCAGGAACTGCCCGGCTATGTGGTGATGATGTCGCGCGACCAGCACGGCACCTGCGGGCAATTGCTATACGACTACTATTACGGATCCGGTTTTTTGCCGTCGCGACTACAGGGGGTGAAGTTCCGCACCGCCGGCGAGCCGGTGCTCTACCTCTCCAACCCGAAGGGCGTCAGCCGCGAGGTACGGCGCGGCCTGCTCGACGACTTAGCCAAGCTCAACGAGATAAAGTTCCGCGAAGTGGGCGACCCCGAGATCAACACGCGCATTTCGCAATACGAGATGGCGTACCGCATGCAGATGAGCGTGCCGGAGTTGACTGATTTCAGCGACGAGCCGGATTACATCTTCGACCTGTACGGCAAACACTCGCGCACGCCCGGCACGTATGCGGCAAACTGCATCCTCGCACGCAGGCTGGCAGAGCGCGGAGTGCGCTTCATCCAGTTGTTCCACGTCGGCTGGGACACTCACGGGAGCCTGTCACAACAACTGCGCATGCAGTGCGATGACACCGACCTAGCCTCGGGAGCGCTGATTCAGGATTTGCGCACGCGCGGTTTGCTGGAGGATACGCTGGTGATCTGGGCCGGCGAATTCGGCCGCACGCCGTATGTTCAAGGCAAAGTGGACGCGCCCAAGTACGGCCGCGACCACCATGGACGCGCCTTCACGGTCTGGATGGCTGGGGCTGGCGTGAAGCCTGGTTTCGTCTTCGGCGAAACGGACGACTTCGCCTACAATGTAGCCAAAGACCCGGTGCATGTGCACGACTTTCAGGCCACGATCATGCATCTGCTTGGGATCGACCACGAGCAATTGACCTTCAAGTATCAGGGCCGCCACTACCGACTGACCGATATCCACGGGGAAGTGGTGCGACCCGTCCTCGCCTAAGAGGCGCTTAGCCAAACCGCTTGTCCGCTTGGCCAAGCTGCTTTAGCTTACGCCGAGCGTGGCTGCAAAAAAAACAGACAACTCGGCAGACGAACTGCCATTTGAGGAAGGCATAAAAAAACTCGAAGCCATTGTCGAGGAAATGGAGGGTGACGATCTTCCTCTCGAGAAACTGCTCAAGCGCTACGAGGAGGGCACGCGTTTGGCAAAAGGCTGCCAAGCCAAGCTCGAGGATGCAGAGCTGAAGATTCAAAAACTGCAACCCAACGCCGACGGCGAGGACGA
>DASCOW010000317.1:0-2726 GCA_036012205.1 Verrucomicrobiota bacterium | reverse complement strand
AACGCCACTCCGGATCGGGCGAATACGCCGGTATCATTGTTGTGCTGCTCGCCGTTTGGGCGCTGTTTTTCGCGCTGCAAAAACGAGCAAATATTTACTCGCCAACCGAGCGGCGGATGATTCTGTTTTGGACGGTGCTCGCCGTAGTCTCGCTGCTTTTGGCCTACGGCCGGCACGCGGTGTTTTACCAACTCATCCATCAACTGCCGTTTTTTGATACGATGCGAAACCCGATTAAGTTTCTGCACCCCATGCACTTGGGGCTGATCGTTTTGTGCGGCTACGGTGCCGATGGGCTACTGCGCTTGGCCAAGCGCGAGACCTCGGAGCCAAGCCGTGCGGCGCGGCTTTGGGTTCGTGGTACGGGCATTGTCGCCGGGTTGATGCTGCTTGGTTCGCTGATTTTTGGAGCGTCAAAAAAATCGATCGGGCAGCACATCGCCTCGCGAGGTTTCGATACTGATACTGCGCAGGTGATGGCCGGCTTTAGCGCGATGGAAATCATCCTGTCGGCGCTGCTGCTCGGTGCGGGTGTTTTCCTCATAGCAAAACTGATGCGCGGCGGCGCGGTGACCAAGTGGATGATCGTGCTTGGCCTGTTGATCGTGATCGACCTCACGCGCGCCAACTCGCCGTGGGTGCAGTACGACGATTACAAGTACAAGTACGAGGGCGGCAACCCGCTTATCAGCGCTTTGGCCAAGTCGCCGCACGAAGGGCGCGTCACCCTCTCACCGCTGCCGTCTGGCACGCTTGGCCAACTGTACCGCATCGAGTGGCTGCAGCATCAGTTTTTGTACAACAACATCCAGTCGCTCGACCTCGTGCAAATGCCGCGCATGGCCGCCGACCACGAGGCGTTCGAGCGGCGCTTCACCATCACCGGCGACACGAACACGCATTACCTTGCCGGGCGGCATTGGGAACTCACCAACACGCGCTGGCTGCTCGGTGGAACGAACGATGTCGCTTTTTTCGACCGGCAATTTGATTCTGGCAAAGGTCGGTTTGCGGAGGCAACGAACTTTGCCGTCGGACTCCGGCCGGGTACGAAAAACCCGAATGCGCCGGGCACGGAGGATTTTACGACGCAATTCAACCCGGCCGGCCAGTACAGCCTGATCCGGTTCGACGGTGCGCTGCCCCGGGCCAAGCTGTACAGCCAGTGGCAGATGCAGACGAATGACGCCGCGACACTCGAGACCTTGGCCAATCGGGAGTTCGATCCGCACACCACGGTGATCGTCAACTCGCCGATCGTCCCGACAACTGTTGCGCTTGACCAAGCAGTCGGCGATGTCAGCATCCAGTCGTATCGACCGAAGGAAATACGGCTTACTGCCCAAGCTGCCGCCGAGTCGGTACTGCTGCTCAACGACCATTGGTCGCCGCATTGGCGCGTCACGGTCGATGGCCAAGCGGCGGAGCTACTCCGCTGCAACTACGTGATGCGCGGCGTGCGGCTTTCACCGGGCTGGCACGAGGTGGAGTTCCGTTTTGAGCCGCCGATGACTTGGCTGTACGTCAGCTTGGCCTCGCTGCTCGGCGGCTTTGGACTGCTCGGTTTCGTCATCGTGGACGAGCGAAAAAAACTCTGGCATAATGGGTGAGCAGCAAAGGTACTACCGCGAAAATGAGGAGTATGCCGACTTTCTCGAGGGCTGGGATGCCAGTTTTTATGCCAAGTACGCCGACACACTCTGCCCGGATAAACCGAGCGGCAAGGCGCTCGATGTCGGCTGCGGCGTGGGCCAGGTCGTACAGCGTTTAATCGCCGCCGACCACGAGGCGCACGGCGTCGAGGTGTCCGGGCCGAATATCGAAAAGGCCAAGCGCATCAGCGACCGCTGTCAGTTTTATGACGGACGAACGCTGCCGTACGACGACGCAAGCTTCGACAGCGTCGGCGCGCTGAACGTTCTCGAGCACGTCGAGGAACCGGAGGCGTTCCTCGACGATTTGGTGCGTGTCGTGAAACCGGGGGGCAAGGTCGTCGTCTCGAGTCCGAATTTTTTCCGCGCTCTTGGCCTGCGCGATTACCATCCCCGCATGCGTGGCCTTGGCAACAAGTGGCGCAACTGGCAACGGGTCCGGGCCAAGCACCGGCAGATGGCGACCGACCCCGAGTCGGTGCGCTTCGATCGCATGGAGCCGATCCGCCGCGAACTGTTCCAACCAGACGACGATGCCATTGTCGCCACCAACGCTGTTGAGATAAAATTCTTTCTTGAGCAAAACGGCTGCAACGTGCTGCGCGTCGAGTGCACCGACCGCTACGTGGCCAAGCCGATTGATGCGCTGCTCAACCTCGGCCCGTGGCGCTATCTCATGTTCAACGCCTTTGTCGTGGCTCAGCGGAAATCTTAAGAATCGCGAATGCACGCCAAGCCTTCCAAGAGAGTGCGGAGGGGAGTTCATGATTGCGATTGACTTAATCGGCTGACAGCGATGACCATCCACCCCGGAGATGACAGTCAAACCGATCGCGATTATTATTGCTGTTTTCGTTGCCGTTGAATCCCATGGGGACGAGTCGCAGATTGATTTCAAGCGGGAGCGATTCAGCGTTGATGGAAGGACTGCCTTTGTCATGCGGCCGCCTGTGGAAAAGGTGACTCCGATTCCGTGGGTGCTTTATGCCCCCACGCTTGGAGCGGCTTATCCGGGCCAAGCCGAGGAATGGATGTTTCGTCAGTTCCTTGAGAAAGGCATTGCCATTGCCGGGG
>DASCOW010000316.1:0-2576 GCA_036012205.1 Verrucomicrobiota bacterium | reverse complement strand
ATCTGGCTGATGCAGTAGCTTCACCAACCTGCTAACAGGGCGACCAAAGTCACCCGACCATGGAAATGTTTAAGCCCGTAAGTTTGCTGGTATCTCGGGCTCTTGGGCTGGAAATCGGTCAGTTCCCAGTCTGGCCACGGCGCGCCGGGTTGCTTGGGCGAGAGGGGTTGGGCCTGTGCGCGGTAGGGTACAGAGCATGCCAGGGCAAGCAACAGCGTCGTTACAATACAGCGGAGGAATATCCGTTTGTTCATCTGCGCGGAACAATAAAGCTTGGTCAAGCGCATGGCAAGCGGCGTGACGGTTGGTTTGACAAAAAACTGGCCGGGCTTGGCCAGATGGACTACGTTCGCGCCGATGCCTATATCTAATTTCACCCTCCCGACCGTGTGTCTTGCGTTGAGCTTGATTGTTGGTGCGGCTCAATCGAGTGGCTTGGCCAAGCCGGCGGAGCGGCCGAACATCGTGCTGATAATGTGCGACGACATGGGCTGGAGTGACATCGGCTGCTATGGAGGGGAGGTCAGCACACCGAACCTCGACCGATTGGCGGCCGACGGGATGCGGTTCACACAGTTTTACAACAACGCCAAGTGCACCACCACGAGGGCATCGGTCCTGACCGGCCTCTACCCGCGTCGCGACAAGGGCGGGTTACTGCAGCAAAACATGGTCACGCTGGGTGAGGCGATGAAGCTGGCAGGATACCACACGGCTCTCAGCGGCAAATGGCACCTTGGCTCCGGCGATGCGACCCATCCCTACAAGCGTGGTTTCGACGAGTATTACGGACTGCTCGACGGCTGCTGCAATTTCTTCAACCCGAAACAACGCGATCCCAAGTACAAGGGTGGGCGCATCCGGAAGTTTGGACACAACGACCGGGATGTATCGGAGTTTCCGGATGGCTACTACACGACCGATGCATTCACGGATCACGCTATCGAGTGCGTTAACAAGTTTGCCAACACGGACCATCCGTTTTTTTTGCACGTCTGCTACACAGCGCCGCACTATCCACTGCACGCCAAGCCGGAGGACATCAATAAGTACGTCGGGAAATTCAGGATGGGCTGGGACACGATGAGGCGTCAGCGACAGGAGCGCATGGTCAAGATGGGATTGATCGATCCGAAATGGAAACTCTCCGGCCGCGATTCTCGGGCGTACGACTGGGAGTCGGCCAACCACGATCACGAGGATTTACGGATGGCGGTCTACGCAGCGATGATCGACTGCATGGACCAAAACATCGGGCGGCTTATGGCTGCGCTGCGGAGGAGCGGCGAGGCTGACAACACGCTGGTGCTGTTCCTCTCTGATAACGGTGGCTGTGCCGAAGAACCGGGCGGACGCTCGCCGAAAATTGTTCCCGGACCGAAAGCTTATTATGCAGCCGTGGGGCCATCTTGGGGTTGGGCACAGAATTCACCTTTCCGCCGCTACAAAAGCTGGGCGCACGAGGGCGGCATCGCGACGCCGTGCATCGCGTGGTGGCCAGGGCGCGTGCCCAAGGGGTCAATCACAAAAGAGGTCGGGCACATCATCGATTTCATGCCGACCTTTCTTGAGTTGGCCGGGGTGGGTTATCCCCACAAATACAACGAAAACGAAATCATTCCGGTCGAGGGCAAAAGTTTGCTGCAGGTGCTGCGCGGCGGAAAGCGGGAGGGGCACGGACAACTTGCATGGGAGTGGTCCGGCAATCGCGCGCTTCGTGAAGGCAAGTGGAAGGTCGTTTGGGACAAACTCGACAAAACGTGGTCGCTGTTCGACCTAAAGGCCGACCGCACGGAGACTGCCGACTTGGCTACGGTCCACCCTGCACGGGCCAAGCGCCTGGCCAACGCCTGGTTCGCATGGGCCAAGCGCACCGGCCTAAACGCAAAACGATAACTGACGTTTGTTCAAGTGGCGGGAACGCTCAACAACATTTGTGTCTTCTGTGGCGCCTCGGCTGGGAACGGGCATGAACATGCCAAGGCGGCCCGCGTGCTCGGTCGCACGATGGCAGATCGGGGCTTGGGCTTGGTTTATGGTGCTGGCAATGTCGGCCTGATGGGGGAGTTGGCTGACTCGGCGCTGTCCGCTGGCGGGCGGGTGGCGGGTGTCATTCCGGAGAGGCTGATGAATCGTGAACTGGCGCATCAGGATATCACTGAACTTTATGTTGTCAGCACCATGCACGAGCGCAAAGCGAAGATGCACGATTTGTGTGACGCGTACATTGCTCTTCCGGGCGGCATCGGCACGATGGAGGAATTTTTTGAGGCTGTGACGTGGCGGCAACTTGGTTATCACAACAAGCCAATCGCTTTGCTTAATGTCGATGGTTTCTACGACGGCATCGAGAGTTTCTTCGCGACGATGCAGCAGGGCGGTTTTCTGCACTCGAACCATCGTGAACTGTTTTTCATCGAGACAACCCCGGAGATGTTGCTCAATCGGTTGGCTGGTTAGGTCTGAGGATGGGTTGCACGTGCGATTCCAAGTGAGTGGAGCAGTGTCGAAGCGTTCGTATACGGCAAGATGGTACCCCGGGCGGGACTTGAACCCACAACATTCTGCTTAGAAGG
>DASCOW010000315.1:0-1527 GCA_036012205.1 Verrucomicrobiota bacterium | reverse complement strand
GTTCACAAGCAACCCTGTGGTAGACAAACCGACCAACCGCCGCGCCCTATAAATTATGCCTCGCAAACTCAGCTCCATCGCTCCCGACTGGTGGGATTACACTACGCTCGAGGACGACCTCATCCGCGACGCTGCTGCGCTCTCACCACGTGATCTTGAGCAACTGTCGCGACCCGGTTTCCGTGTTGTGATGTACGACACGCTAGAAGATTTTTATCTGGCCGAAGCGCTTGAGTACATCCATGCCTGGCGTCAGGCCACCGCCGATAATCCAGTCGGCGTCTGCGGCCCGATCGGCCCGACTGAGCAACTGCCACTCGTCGCCCGCTTGGTCAACGAGCTTGGCCAAGCCCTGAAGCACGCACATTTCTGGGGCATGGACGAATGGATCGGCGACAGTGGCCGCGAAGTGCCAACCGACCACCCGCTGTCATTCGAACGCGCCGACAGGGAACTGTGCTTCGAACATATCGTGCCCGAGTTGGCTATGCCGGAGGAGAATCTGCACTTCCCCACCGCCGACACCGGAGCGTTCCGCGCGACTTGGGACGGAGTACGCTGCGCCGTGATGCAGGGTGGTCAGGGCGACATCAAGCACTGGGCGTTCAACGACCCGCTCCGCCGCGAAGGCGCTCACGCCGACACACCTCCGACGCCGGAGGAATACCGCAAGCTTGCCACGCGCGTTGTCGAGTTGCACCCGATCACGCTGGCGCAAAACGCTCGCACCTCGGGCGGCGGCAACATCACCATGGTGCCATCGAGAGCGGTCACCGTTGGTCCGGTGGAAACGTGGCAGGCAGAGAAGGTCAGTATCTGGCACGCCGGCACGCATGATAATCCGTTTGGGCAGCGGCTCACCGCGCTGATGATTTCCAAGGGCATCGCCGACTCCGCAGCACCTATGTCGCTGCTCGCCGACCACCCGAACGTCCAGTTCAACTACTACCGGGGCGGCCTCGGCACCTGCGACGTCGAAATGCACTAAAGCGCCTCCTGGCCAAGTGGCTTGGTTGTTACCCCAGACATTGGCCAAGGGCGTCGAGGAAGCGTTCGACGTTGGCTGTGGTGGCGTTGTGGCCCATGAGGCCGACGCGCCAGATTTTGCCCTTCATCGGGCCAAGGCCGGGGCCGACCTCAATGCCGAAGTCGCTGAGCAGGCGACCTCGAACGCCTGCTTCGTGCGCTCCATTCGGCACGCCGACTGCGTTAAGTTGCCAAAGCTGATGCCCCTCCTGTGACGTGATCGAAAGGCCCAGCTTGGCCAAGCCGGCCTTTAGCGTCTCGTGTGCCTGCCGGTGGCGCGCCCAACGCGCCTCGAGCCCTTCCTCCAGGACCAGGCGCAACGCTTCGTGCAGCGCGTAGTTCATCGAGATCGGAGCAGTATGGTGGTACACGCGCTCCGAGCCCCAGTAGCTAGCCAGGAAATTCACGTCGAGATACCAGCTCTGCACCTTGGTTTTGCGGTTGGTGAGGACGTTCATCGCGCGGGGGCTGAACGAAACCGGTGCCAGACCCGGAGGGCAG
>DASCOW010000314.1:0-10014 GCA_036012205.1 Verrucomicrobiota bacterium | reverse complement strand
GTCGGCGGCGCCACCACTAGCTGCGAGCACACCGCAGTGAAGATCGCTCCCGGCTATAAACACTCAACGTTGCACATCCTCGACGCCTCGAAAGCGGTCGGCGTGGCGAGCCGGTTGCTGAGTGAAGTGGGCCGGACTGCAATTGTCGCCGAAAACGTAGCGAAACAGGAGGAATTACGCGAAAAACATTACGGCAAGCAAGACGCCAGGCCGCTGCTGTCGATTGCCCAGGCACGCGAGCGAGCGACCCAAATCAACTGGAGTGCGGAGGACATCCCGCAGCCGGAGTTTACCGGCGTCCGCACGGAACCCGACTTTCCGCTGGAAAAGTTGGTAGACTTCATTGACTGGTCACCGTTCTTTCACGCGTGGGAGTTGCAGGGGCGTTACCCGAAAATTTTCGACGACGCGACCGTTGGCGACAAGGCGAGGGAATTGTTCGATGACGCGCAAGCGTTGCTCGATCGCGTCCTTGGTGAAAAACTGTTTACGGCTAAGTGTGTGTACGGTTTTTTTCCGGCCAACCGTGCTGGTGATGATGTGGAGCTTTTCAGTGACGACTCACGAACCAAGCGCTTGGCCAAGTTTCATTTTCTGAGGCAGCAAAATGACAAGGCGTCCGGCGAGAACTACAACTTGGCTGACTTCATTGCGCCGGGAGAAACCGGCCTAGCGGAACACTTGGGTGCGTTCGCCGTCACGGCTGGTCACGGCGTGGAGGAATTGGCCCAGTCGTTTGAGGCGGCCAATGACGATTACAGCGCCATCATGGCAAAGGCGCTTGGCGACCGCCTAGCCGAGGCGTTCGCCGAATGCCTGCATGCGCGTGTCCGCCGCGAGTGGGGCTACGGCGGCAGCGAAACTTTCGGCAACGACGAGTTGATCCGGGAGAAGTATCGAGGCATTCGTCCCGCCGCTGGTTATCCCGCCTGTCCGGATCACACGGAGAAACGCCTGCTGTGGGACTTGCTGGACGCCGAGAAACACACCGGCATCCGCCTCACCGAGAGTTGTGCCATGTGGCCGGCAAGTTCGGTGAGCGGGCTGTACTTTGCCCATCCGCGGGCCAAATATTTTGGTATTGGCAAAATTGGGCGCGATCAGATGGATGACTGGGCCAAGCGCAAAGGTATGAGCCTCGCTGAGGCTGAGCGATGGCTCGCCCCAAATCTTAACTACGATCCCGGTTGAGCAACGCCTCGACGGATGCTCGCCCATTTTGCAGAAAACTGGCATCTTACGCGCATGACGAGTGGCTTTGGATGGAGCCGTTTTTTACTCCCAATGTGCGCTGGGTTGGCAGGGGTTTGCGTATCATTGGGTGTTGAGCCGGAGGCGAAGATGTGTCTGGTTTTTGCGGAGCTTGCCGGCGAACCGGCAGCGGATGTTTCCGTGCGCCTCCGCGGCCTTGGCTTACGTCGTGCGGAGCTTGCCGGTGCCACCCGCGCTCGAATTGCTGAGATCGCGGTGCAACAGGACGCACTCGTGGCCCGGCTTGGCCAAGTCGGCGGTGCGGTTGAGGCTCGGTTCAGCCGCTTGGCCAACGCGATCAAGGTTCGGTTACCACTTGGCCAGGTGGAGCGGCTTCGCCAACTCGACGGCGTGGTCGATGTCCAGCCGGTGGTGCAATTTCATCCGCTCACCTCGACAAGTGTGCCGTTTATCGGCGCGACGAATGTCTGGAACCGCGGCAAGTTCTCCGCGACAGGCAAGGGGGTGCGCATTGGCATCATCGACTCCGGCATCGATTACACGCACGCGATGTTCGGCGGCAGCGGCAAGGTGGCGGACTACACCAAGAATAACCCGGCGCGCATTGAGAAGGGCACCTTTCCGACGGCCAAGGTTGTTGGGGGGTACGATTTTGCCGGTGACGCCTACGATGGCATGCAGGTTCCACAACCTGACGATGATCCGCTGGACTGTGAGCAGAACAGTCACGGTTCGCATGTGGCTGGTATCGCGGGGGGAATCGGGGTGCTGACCAACGGTGTGCCGTATACCGGCGGCTACGGCGTGCCGTTGGACATGGGTAAATTCCTGGCCGGGCCGGGTGTGGCGCCGGAGGCCAAGCTGTACGCGTTAAAAGTGTTTGGATGTTCAGGGACGACCGGCCTTTCGGTGGACGCGATGGAATGGGCGGCGGACCCGGATGCGGACGGTGATCTCGCCGACCGGCTCGACGTGGTGAACCTGTCGCTGGGCAGCGCGTATGCGCATCCGGGATTCGAGAACAATGTCGCCGCCCGGTTGTCCAAGCTGGGCTGCGCGGTTGTGCGTGCTGCGGGGAACAGCGGGAACAATTTTTATGCGCTGATGTCGTACGACGACAGCGAGATCACCGTGGCCAACTCGATGGACGACGGCATCGAGAACAACAGCATCGAGGTTACTGATCCGCCGCCGGTGCGTGAATTTTATGAAGCAGTTGAGGCGGCATTCACGCAGAAACTATCGGATGCTGGCGAGATCGCAGGTCGGGTAGTTTATGCAGACCCACCGCGGGCGTGTGAAGAACTGAAAAACGGAGATGCTATTGCTGGAAACATCGCCATGATCGATCGCGGGGTTTGCTTTTTTCTGGATAAAATCCAACGTGCGAAGGACGCCGGTGCGCGTGCGGTGCTCATCGTGAATAACGAGGGTGGGCCGCCGATTCCGATGGGTACGACCGGCGGCACGGTGGATATTCCCGCGATGATGATCACGCTGCGAGACGGCAAGAAGCTTAAGGAACAACTGGCAGCTGGGCTGTTTGTGAGACTAGGCGGTGACGTCATGATCGGCGGTGTGCAGTTGGCCGATCAACTTTCGCCGGGCAGTTCCCGCGGACCGGTGTACGAGTCGCACAATCTCAAGCCGGATTTGGCAGCGCCCGGGTTCAATATTCACTCTGCGCAGGCGGGGGGAGGAAGCGCACCGATGCTTTCCGGCGGCACGTCGATGGCGGCTCCGCATGCTGCTGGCGCGGTGGCGTTGCTGATCGAGAGGCATCCGGACTGGACGCCTTCCATCGTCAAGGCGGCCTTGATGAACACTGCCGTGCAAACGCGGGACGAGAATGGCGCCTCGTATCCCGAGACACGCACCGGGGCCGGCCGCGTCAATCCACGTCTGGCCATTGACACGCCGGTGATCGCCGCTGATGCCGACGCGCCGGATCGCGTGTCGCTGTCGTTTGGCTTGCTGGAAGTTTCCGAGTTGTATTTGGTCAAGCGCAGCATTGAGTTGAGCAATTTCGCCGACGAGGCGTGGAGCGGTTCCATCTCAGTGAGCAACACCTTGGCAAACGCCGGCGTGACGCTCACTCCGGCCAAGCCGAAAGTCACTGTTCCGGCAAAGGGCAGCGCCACGGTGGAGCTGACGCTAGCCATCGATCCGGCCAAGGCTGAGTTGGCGTTCGATCCCACCACGCCGCCGGAGGTAAAGGGTGGGCCGAGGCACATCGCCCATGAGGCGTCGGGGCAGGTATGGTTTCACGGCGAGTCGCGCTCGGTGCATGTGCCGTATCACATGGTGCTGCGGCCGGTAGGTGACCAACGCATGGAGGCGAAAAGCGTCAAATTGCCGCAGCGCGAGGGCTTGGCAACGGTGGCGCTGCCGATCGCCGGAGACAACCCGCATAGCACCCCGCTGGTGTCAGTGTTTCAATTCGGTTACTTGAGCCCGTCGCGCGGGTACAGTAATCGCGAACAGGCGGCGCGTGATTTGCGCGCGGTGGGGGCAGCCTCCAACGCGTCGGAACTGGGCGGCATCGACAATGCCAACCTGTTTTTCGGTATCGCGATGGACGGGTCGTGGATCGTGCCGCAGTCGTTTCTCACCAGTATCGGTATCGACGTGGACACCGACCTCGACGGCGCCACCGACTATGAGCTGACGCACGGTTCATCCGGCGACGTGCTCGCGAGCGGCGATATCACCGAGCGCGAGCTAGCCGACGACGCCTACCACACCATCATCGATTCGTTCGAGTTCGATAAACCGAAATTGGGCGGTATCCTGAACGTGTTCCCGTCGGCGGAACGGGAGACGGCGTTGCTCAACAACAGCGTGATGATCTACTCGATCAAGGCCGCCGATCTTGGCCTGACCGAGGGAGCCACGCGGATTCAATATCGCTTTCACAACGTGCTCGAGACCACCCGCTGGATCGAGTTCGATGCTGCGAAACCGGCGTTGCGGACCACCAATCCGTTGGTGGATCAAACACCGTATCATGCCGCGGACAGATCCCCGGTGGTCGCGGTCGACCACGATGCCCTTGCCGCGAATGGATTCAAGGACGGCAAGTTGCCCAATGCGCTTTTGCTGTTTCATCATAACCATGCGGATGCCCGATACGAGGTTGTGCGGTTTGTTTCATCGGGACCGGACACGGACCAAGACGACATGTCGGACGACTGGGAGACACTTCATTTTTCCGGCCTCGGTGTGGCGGGCGCGAACAGCGATTTTGACGGCGACAGTTTTGCGGATGTTGCCGAGTATTATGCCGGCACCGACCCGAGGGACAGCGGCTCGTTCCTTCACTTCACGTCCCCGATCGAGGTGAAAAATGAAACTGTTGTGCTACGGTGGCAGAGTGTGCCCGGCCGGCGCTATCGCGTTGAGAAAAGCAATGGCGATCCAGTCGAGTGGCAGTCGGTAGCCAAGGGCCTGACGGCTCGCTCCGACTTGTTCGAGCACATTGACCTGCGACTCGACAACGGTAAGCCGGTGTTTTATCGGCTCGTGGTGGAGCAGGATTGATGGCAGACCTCGACGATCAACTCGGCCATGACCTCGACGCGATTCGCAACGATGGCCTTTGGCGCGAACTGCGGGAGATTGAGTCGGGGCAATCGAGCCGAATCAACTTCGGCGGTTGCGAGTTCATCAACTTTTCCTCAAACGACTACCTTGGCCTGGCTGCGCATCCGGCGCTTGGCCAAGCGGCACAGGAGGCGGTTGAGCAGTTCGGCGTCGGCTCCGGCGCATCGCGGCTCATCTGCGGTTCGCTGCAGCTGCATCATGAGCTTGAGACGGCCTTGGCCAAGTGGCAGGGAGCGGAGGCGGCCTTGGTTTTCTCGACCGGCTTTGCGGCGACCCAGGGCGTGGTGACGTCGTTGCTTGGCAGGGGCGACGTGGTGATCCTCGACAAAAAAGCGCACGCCTCGATGATCGATGCCGCCAAGCTGAGCGGCGCCACGGTGCGAGTCTTTCGGCACAACGATGTTGAGAATCTTGAGAACATTTTGCAATGGGCCAATGCGCAGGGCGGTCGGGTACTGGTGGCGACCGAGAGCGTTTTCTCGATGGACGGCGACCGCGCGCCACTGGCACGGATCGTCGAGTTGAAGGAACGTTACGGTGCCTGGCTGATGCTCGACGAGGCGCACGCCGTTGGGCTGTACGGGCCGCTTGGCCAGGGGCTGGCGACGGTGGATGACTTGGCAGGGCGTATCGAGATCAGGATGGGCACGCTGGGCAAGGCGGTTGGCGCGGCTGGCGGGTTCATCTGCGGCAGCCGCCAGCTCATCGACCTGCTGGTGAACAGGGCGCGAAGTTTTATTTTCTCAACCGCGCCGAGCCCGGTGGCCAGCGCCGCTGCTCGTGCCGGGGTGGAACTGATCCAAGGCGCGGAGGGGGAGTCGCTGCGTGAGCAGCTTTGGCAGCGAGTGGAGGAGCTAAGGCGCGGCATTGAGTCGTTTGGGTGGAAAAAGACCGACGAGCCAAGCGCCATCCTGCCGCTGATTATCGGCGGGGAGGACAAGGCGTTGTCCGTGATGGAGCAGTTGCGCGAGATGGGCTTATTCATCCCGGCAATTCGCCATCCGACCGTGCCGCGCAACGAGGCCCGGCTGCGTGTCACCGTTTCATCAAGCCACACCGGTGCCGATGTCCGGGCGCTGCTGAACGCGCTTGGCCAAGCGCGATAAAAAAAGGACGGGCACTTGGCCCGTCCATGGAAAGTTCGTGTCGCGCTCGGCTCAGAAGCGGTAGTTGATCGTGGCCATGACATGGTCACGATCGGAGAAACCGACCTCGATGCCATAGTTCCAGCTGTCGTTGACTTTGAAGTTGGCGCCGATGAGGCAGTTCCACTCTTCTTCAGCCTCCGAAACGACATCGTAACCGACCGGCACCGCTTGACCCATAACCGGGAACTTGACCGTGCCGTTTTGCTCCTCATCAACATCCTGATACATGGCACCAATGTAGAGCGAGCCGCTCAGGCCGCCGACGGTGCCGGTAATGCCGATGCGCGGGGTGAGGACGAAGGTGTCGATGGTGGAGTCGCCAATGTCGAGATCCGACTCGGTATAGTTGGCGTCCAGCGAGGCAAAGAATTGGTTGTAACCCGCCGCCAAGGTAACGCCGCCACCGTAGACGGGGCCGCTATAGGAAATGGTGAACGAGTTGGGCAAAAGGCTAGCCAACTCCGGTGGCAATCCGCCGACGGAGAAGCCGCTCGCAGTGGTTTCACCATCCACATATCCGGCGACGCCGTACACATTCAGGAATGGCAGCAACCATGCGTCGAGCTTGGCGGTGGTGCTGGTGGCGCGGCTCTCGAGCTTGGCCGATTCGGCAGGGAGGCCGGCCGGCAATTGAACCAGCCCGGTGGGCAGGGGCAGGGGTGGGATATCCACGGCGATCGACTGAGCCTCCATGTCCTGTTCCAAGAAGAACACGTTGGCGCTGATGCCAATGGGCAGGGGGAGTTCATGGCCGGCGGCCAGGCTTTTGCCCAGCGGCAGCGAATCGGACAGGCCGTCGGCCTGCGAAGTTGGGATACACGCCGCAGCAATAGTTGCAGCCATGAGGCGATGCTTGATTTTTGTCATAACAGTTCGGGTGTTCGGTTGCGTTGTTCTGGGCCAAGCTTGGCAGGGAACGCGGGCAAACTAACCACGGGGATGCTGCCGTACAACCCTATTTTTGCCTTAAGCCATGTGCGGCGCGGGCACAAAAAAAACCGCCGCCGAGAACGGCTGCGGTTTGGGGGGAATGCCCGAAATTAAGCAATCTCGGCGGCGTGGAACTCCAGCCAGTCGTCGAGGTTGTTCAGGTTGACCGCATCCTGTGGGGCGCCGTCCGGCAGGCCGTTGGCGCTGAGGATACCCTGGCGCGTAGCGTCGTCGTGGTTGTAGCCGGTGATCGAGTCGTTCAACGCACCGATGGAATCGGCATCCAGCGTGGCGCCCTCCTGGGCCTGTATCCACGCCTCGAACTGTGGGTAGGTCGGCTTGTCGTTGGTGATATAGGCACGAACCGCGTCGGTGTTCAGGCCGAGCCCGGCGATGACCATCGCGTCATAGCCGGCGCCAATCCCGGGATAGCCGTCGGCGATTTTGCCGGCGGCTTCGAGGGATACTTTCTGCCAAAGGCGAGGCAGGTGCAGGACACCCAGCGGGCCTTTGGTTCCGGAACTGATTAGGGGAACAATCTTGTCACTCATTTTTGTATGTATGTTTACGGTTTAATCCACAAGTGGAAAGCGCGACCAAGGTAGCCCCACCGCTTGACCGCGGTCAATTCTAAAAGCGGCTTTTTCCAAAATAAGCAGCGCTTGGCCAAGCGGCGGCTTGCGCCTCGTCGGGGGGGAACCATAATGCGCGGCGAATCGCAATGGACGACTCTTTGCAAACGATGTACGAGGTCTTGGGTGTCGACGGTCAGCGGTACGGCCCGGAAACCGCTGACACCATCCGAAGCTGGATGCAGTCCGGCCGCCTTAACCACCAATCGTTGATCCGCCGCGTGGGCGAAACCGGATGGTCGACTTTGGCTGAATTGCCAGAAGTCACACAGTCGATGCCAGGCCCACCGCCGTTGCCATCGCCCACGCCAATCCAGCCGCCGGGAGTCATTTTGTGGTACAAGATTTACTGCGCGGCGATGGCGCTGATGTACATGTTGTTGGCCGTGGGATTCCTCGTTCTCAGAAGCATGGACTTGGGGGTGGAAGTGGATCCTGATGAGTTTCAAGTCACCAGCACTATTATGATTGTCTTCGGTGTGCCGCTTGCGCTGTTTTACTTCATAAGTTGTTTTTTGACCCACAGGGGGTGGCACTGGATTTGGGGGGTTATTTCGATTGGGATCGGCATGACTGGCTGTTGCCTGCCTGCCTGCATTCCGTTGTTGATTTTTTGGATCAAGCCGGAAACCAAGGCCTGGCTGAATCGCAATTCGTGAACTTGAAACCAAGCTGCCGTCCAATGAAAACTTTCCCGTTCGTTGCTGCTTTGTTGCTCGCTGGTTTCATGCCGGTCGAGTTGCGGGCGGAATGGCGCATCGGGGCGGCGGCGGTGGATGTCACGCCGGTGTTCCCGGTGCGGCTGAGCGGGTTCGGTTTTCGGCGGACTGAATCGGAGGGGGTCACCCAGAAGATTTGGGCCAAGGCGCTCGCGATCGACGACGGCCAAGTCGGCCCGGCAGTGCTCGTTGCGGTTGACAACCTCGGCGTGCCGTGGCCGATGGTGCAGACCGTGGCCAAGCGGCTGCACGCAAAAACCGGCCTCGCCCCGGATCGATTCGCCGTCACCGCCACGCACACGCATACCGCGCCAATGCTCTCCGGCGTGGCGCCAACCCTGTTCGGCCAGCCGATTCCCGTAGCGCACCAGCGGCGCATCGACCGTTACACGGAGCAGTTGACCGGCTGGATCGAGCAGGCTGCGCTCGAGGCATTGGGCGATCTGCAGCTGGGCCGGCTCGAGTGGAGCCCCGGCAGCGCGGGGCAGGTTGGCTTTGCCAAAAACCGTCGCACCCAAAGCGGCCCGGTCGATCACGATCTGCCGGTGCTCGTTGCCCGCACGGCCAAGGGCGGCATTCGCGCAATTTATACCAGCTACGCCTGCCATTGTGTGACTCTCTCGCACAACCAGGTCAGCGGCGACTGGGCCGGCTACGCGCAGGAGTGGCTGCAGAAGAATCATCCCGGCGCGGTGGCGCTGGTTTCCATCGGCTGCGGTGCGGATCAAAATCCCGACACCGGCGTCACGGGCGACAACACGGCCGCCGCCTCGGCGCAGGGCCGGCAGATTGCCGACGAAATTGCACGCCGACTCAAGGGCCGGTTGTCATCGGTCAACGGCAGGCTGAGCACCGTGCTTGGCCAAGTGGAACTCGCGTTCGGCACGCTACCAGCCAAGGCCGAGTGGGAGCGTTTGGCCAAGCGCGCGGACGCGGTCGGCTACCACGCCAGGGTGCAACTCGCCCGACTCGCTCGAAGCAAGGCGCTGCAGACCCAGCTCGATTATCCCATCCAGACCTGGCGCTTCGGCGACGAGCTGGCGATGGTGTTTTTGCCGGGCGAAGTGGTGGTCGATTACTCGCTGCGGCTCAAGCGGGAGTTCGATCGCGACCGCATTTGGGTCAACGCCTATGCCAACGATGCGCCGTGCTACATCCCGTCCGAGCGCATCCTCCGGGAGGGTGGCTACGAGGGTGCTGGAGCGATGGTTTATTACGATCGCCCGACGAAACTGGCCGCCGGCCTTGAGGAAAAAATCGTCAGGGAAATTCACCGCCAGTTGCCCGGGACGTTCCGGCCGAAAAAAGGCACCGAGGGCACGAAGCCCAAATCGCCTGAGGCGTCGCTGCGTTCGATGCGCGTTCGCCCCGGCTTGCGGATCGAGTTGGTCGCCGCTGAGCCACTGGTCATCGACCCGGTTTCAATCAACTTCGGTCCGGACGGCCGAACATGGGTTGTCGAGATGCACGATTATCCGCTGGGCCAGCGCGGCGGCTACGAGCCGGGTGGGCGAATCGTTTTCTTGGAGGACACCGATCGCGACGGATTCCCTGACAAGCGGACGGTGTTCCTTGACGGTCTGCCGTTCCCGAGCGGCGTCACCGCTTGGCGCAAAGGTGTCCTGATCTGCGCTGCGCCGGACATCCTTTACGCTGAGGACAGCGACGGCGATGGCCGCGCGGACGTCCGGCGCACCCTGTTTTCCGGTTTTGCCACCACCAACTATCAGGCGCGCGTGAACAGCCTGGCCTATGGGCTCGACGGCTGGG